>NZ_MIIZ01000572.1:0-7624 GCF_001743005.1 Shigella sp. FC1967
TTTTTTGCTTATCAACGCTGGTGGCGATTTTCTCACAAAATTTAACCACACTGGTTATTGCAAGTACCTTACAAGGAATGGGAACGGGCGTTGCGGGTGTTATGACTCGTACTCAACCTCGTGATTTATACACAGGAACGGCATTACGTTACGCCAATAGTTTGTTAAATATGGGGGTTTTGGTTAGCCCATTATTAGCGCCAATGATTGGTGGTGTGGTTGCGCACTTCTTTGGCTGGCATGCGTGTTATATCTTCTTATTATTATTAGGAAGCAGTGTCCTGTTTTGTATGTATCGTTGGATGCCAGAAACACGCCCCGTACAAGTTGAAAAACGTAAAATGTTGTCATCGTTTTACTTATTGCTTTCAAACAGTACCTTCAGCGCCTTTTTGATTATGCTGATTTGTGCACTATCGGGTATCGCTGTTTTTGAAGCCTCTAGCGGCGTATTGATGGGGGGCGTATTAGGATTAAATAGTATTACTATCAGTATATTATTTATTTTACCGATCCCTGCGGCATTCTTTGGGGCTTGGTATGCGGGTCGTGAAGGTAAAACCTTTGTGCAACTGATGTGGCACTCTGTTTTTTGTTGTTTATCTGCCGGTATCTTAATGTGGATCCCCGGTTGGTTAAATATTATTAATATCTGGACATTATTGGTACCTGCAGCACTGTTTTTCTTTGGTGCGGGTATGTTATTCCCATTGGCAACGACAGGCGCAATGGAACCATTCCCTTATTTAGCCGGTTCAGCAGGTGCGCTGGTAGGGGGATTACAAAATGTCGGTTCCGGTGTGGCAACATGGTTTTCTGCTTTACTGCCACAACATAACCAATTTAGTTTAGGTATGATTATGTTTGCTATGTCAGTGGCGATAATGCTTTGTTGGCTTCCTTTGGCTCATCGTTTTAGCCATGAAGAACATACGATTTAATGGATTGATACTGTAACTGAAATAAAAAATGCCGAGATAAACATGAACAGGGGTTAGTTCAAAAATCTCGGCATTGGGTTTTGTAGCCTAGGCTACTTCTCTCTCAAATTGTGTTTTACTGCTATTATTAACCGCGATCTTCCCACTCTTGAGCGCGAGCGACGGCTTTTTTCCAGCCGTTATAGCGATAGTTACGTTCAGTGGTTTCAATGCCAGGACGGAATTCTTTATCGATAGCAGCTTTGTTTTTCACTTCATCTAAATCACGCCAGAAACCGATAGCAAGGCCTGCAAGGAATGCGGCTCCTAATGCGGTACTTTCACGAACAACAGGACGTTCTACACGAGTACCTAAAATATCAGATTGGAACTGCATTAAGAAGTTGTTGGCAACAGCACCACCATCAACACGTAGTGATTGTAAACGTGCACCTGAATCGGCTTGCATGGCATCAAGCACATCGCGTGTTTGATAAGCGATGGATTCTAAGGTTGCACGAATAATGTGATTACGGTTAGCACCACGGGTTAAACCAAAAATAGCACCACGAGCATACGGATCCCAATAGGGTGCGCCTAAACCCGTAAATGCAGGAACAACATAGACACCATTAGTATCATTAACTTTAGTTGCGAAATATTCGGAGTCAGTCGCTTCATCAATCAGTTTTAGCTCATCACGAAGCCATTGAATAGAAGCACCACCAACGAATACGGCACCTTCTAGGGCATAGTTAACTTCACCACGTGGGCCACAGCAGATTGTTGTTAACAAACCATGATTAGAGCGAACCGCTTCTTTACCTGTGTTCATCAGTAAGAAGCAACCCGTACCATAGGTATTTTTTGCCATACCGCTTTGTACGCAAAGTTGACCATAAAGTGCAGCTTGTTGGTCACCCGCCATACCTGCGATAGGAATACGTGTACCACCTTTACCCCCAATGTTGGTTTGGCCATAAATTTCCGAAGATGGCACGACTTTGGGGAGCATATTGCGAGGAATATCCAGCAAGTCGAGGATTTTTTGATCCCAATCTAAAGAGTGGATATTAAATAACATGGTACGTGAAGCGTTAGTGAAATCGGTAACGTGAACGCGACCTTGTGTCATTTTCCAAACTAACCACGTATCAACAGTACCGAATAACAATTCGCCTTTCTCTACTTTTTCACGCGCACCTTCGACGTTGTCGAGGATCCATTTTAATTTTGTCCCAGAGAAATAAGGGTCAACCATTAACCCCGTGTTCTGACGAATATATTCTTCAACACCTTCTTTATCTTTTAAGCGAGTGCAGAAATCTGCAGTACGGCGACACTGCCATACAATCGCGTTATAAACGGGTTTACCCGTTTCTTTATCCCATACGATAGTGGTTTCGCGTTGGTTTGTGATACCAATACCAGCAACGTGATCGGAGGGAATATCGGCTTTTGCTAATACTTCCACTAAGGTTGCACTTTGTGTCGCCCAAATTTCCATTGGGTCGTGTTCAACCCAGCCTGGCTTAGGGTAGATTTGGGTAAACTCTCGTTGTGAAATACTGACGATATTTGCATCGTGGTCAATAACCACAGCTCGTGAGCTGGTTGTGCCCTGATCCAGCGCAACAATGTATTTTTTCTCGGTATTCGATGTATTTGTCTCTGTTGTCATGTTAGTAACCTGTTCTGATAATCAACAATATTGCTCTTAATTTTATTTATCGTCTTCGATTTTGCAGGTATCGCAAGGTAAGTGACGGCCAATTAATTTACGGTAAGCCAATGCACCTAAGATACCACCGATAAAGGGAGCAATCATTGGAACTAAGAAATAAGGGATATCACGTCCACCAGTCAGTGCAATATCACCCCAGCCAGCAAAGTACGCAACCAATTTTGGACCAAAGTCACGGGCAGGGTTTAAGGCGAATCCAGTTAATGGGCCAAATGCACCACCAATAACAGCAATTAAAATACCAATCAGTAAAGGTGCTAATGGACCTTTAGGTACACCGTTGCCATCATCCGTTAAGGCTAAAATTAAGCCAACTAAGATAACAGCGATGATAACTTCAACAAAAAAGGCATGTATAACGGAAATTTGAGCCGCAGGATAAGTTGAAAATACGCCAGCAGTGAAGAGACTTTCTTGTGAGCCTCTGACAATGCCATTAACTTGTTCGTAGTCGAGGAAAACACTGTAGTACATAAAGTACACAATAGCGGCAGCAAAGAAGCCACCTAACATTTGTGCAATAATATAAGGGATAACTTTTCTGCGTTCAAAGCAAGCAAATAACCAAAACGCAACAGTCACTGCTGGGTTCAAATGAGCACCAGAGGTACCCGCGGTAAGATAAACGGCTAAGGCAACACCCAGCCCCCAGATAATACTTATCTCCCACAGCCCAAGCTCTGCGCCTGCAATACGTACCGCAGCAACACAACCAAGACCAAAGAAGACTAGCAACGCAGTTCCGATAAATTCAGAAATGCATTGACCCATAAGAGAGGTTTTCGTCTGGCTCATATATTCTATCCTGAAAGAGGGTTATTTATTGTTAGTATTCTTTTCGAATTGAAAAGATAACTGTGAATTTATCGTTAATGAGCGTAAACGAGAATAAGCGAAATTGAAATTTGTGTGTCTCATCAAGAAAATGAGTGAAAACGCTCTTAATTAGTGACTTGATCGACATTTGTAATGTGATCTGACCAGTGTTTTTGATAAATTGAAAAAAGAATGTAATTCCTCGGAAGATGCTAGACAGTTGTTGATAGGCTACTTACAATCGGAAGTATCGATTATATGGGGGATTACAGTATGTCATTTGAAGTTTTCGAGAAGTTAGAATCAAAAGTACAACAAGCAATTGATACCATCACGTTATTACAGATGGAAATCGAAGAGCTAAAAGAAAAAAATGATGCGCTGAACCAAGAAGTTCAAGAAGCGAAAGGATCGCGCGAAGCGCTTGTTCGTGAAAATGAAGAATTGAAACAAGAGCAATCAAGCTGGCAAGAGCGTTTACGTGCACTGTTAGGCAAAATGGAAGACGTGCAATAATTGTCTTTGTTTGCTTAAAACTTAAAAACAAAAGCCACCGTTAGGTGCTTTTGAATATTGAAATCATCAGAATACAGATAAAAAAGTCGCAATTACTCTTCAAGTAAATCTTCATCTAAGCCTAAGGGCTCTTCAGATAAAATAATCCCTGTATTATCAGCATAAAGATAATCACCAGAGAAGAAGGTAACCCCACCGAAGTTAACACGGATATCACTTTCACCAATGCCTTCACTTTGGCAACCCGCAGGGATAGCTGCCATTGCTTGAATACCTATATCAAGCTCTGATAATGCATCAACTTGACGTACTGCACCGTAAACGACAATGCCTTCCCATTCATTAGAAACAGCAAGTTGCGCTAGCTCAGCATCAACTAAGGCTTTACGTACAGAGCCACCGCCATCGACCAAAAGAATACGGCCTTTACCATTTTCCTCGAGTAAGTCATAAAGCAGGCCATTATCTTCAAAACATTTAACGGTGATGATTTGCCCATTAAAAGCACTTTGACCACCAAAGTTTGAGAAAAGCGGTTCTACGACATTGATATCTTCTTGATAGATATCACAGAGTTCAGAAGTATCATATTTCATAGGAGATTACGTCAGGTTGCCACAGGAAAGTCCAGTATATCCCTTAACAGGGGCAGTTGGCAAAAGACTCACTGAAAATTCAGTGAGTCAAATCAACAATAGAGTGAAATTATTCTAAAATTAAACCCAAAGAGAAAAGTACGTTAGTTAACAGTGCTGCTTTTACCATGTGTTCGAGTAGAGGACGCATTGCTTCACCGGAGTGATCGGCATTTACTCGTTTGATATGCAGTAAAAGCATAGGGGTAGCGAGTAAAAATAACCACGCTGTCCAGCGGTGCATATAAAGTAGAGTGAAGATAATCAAGCAGGCAAGAGAGAGAAAAATAACACACGTATGGTAAGTACGTGAACCAGCAGGACCTAAGCGAACAGCTAATGTGTTTTTACCTGCCTGAATGTCACTTTCTAAATCGCGCATATTATTAATGTTTAGAACAGCGACAGAAAGTAAACCACAGGCGGTGGCAGGAAGTAGAGTAACAACATCAAAGGTGTTGGATTGTAAATAATAAGTCCCGATGACACTTAACCAGCCAAAGAAAATTAAAACAGAGATATCACCTAGTCCCATATAGCCATAAGGGCGCTTACCTACGGTATAAGTGATCGCAGCAACAATAGCGAGTAACCCCATCACTAAGAAGCCAATAGCGTCTTCTGGCTTTTTACAGGCGACAATAATCAGGGCAATACCACAGATACAGGAGATAATAACATTTAGGATCAGCGCTTTTTTCATTTGAGCCGCTGTTATTACGCCTTTTTGCATTCCACGAAGTGGCCCTAAACGTTCTTCAGTATCGGTTCCTTTTACGGCATCACCATAGTCATTGGCAAGGTTTGATAAGATCTGTAATGTTCCCGCCGTCAATATAGCAAGCAGTGCAATAGGCAGCTCAAAATGACCCATCCAATATGCTAATGCGGAACCAGTCACAATGGCAATTAACCCTAAAGGTAGTGTTTTGGGTCGTAAACTTTCAAGCCAGGCTTGAGTCCGGCTAGTGGAATTTAGAGAGCTCATGCTGAAATTCGATACTCATGTTCGTTGTTATTATAAAAATAAGAATGGGAGGCAAGCCTCCCACGTAAATATTGCTGATAAGGATCGCACAAGTTGATTATAAAATAAATCGACTCAGATCTTCATCTGCTACAAGCTCATCCAGATGCTGTTTCACATATTCTGCATCAATCAATATTGATTGACCTTGACGTTCACTGGCATCGTAGGAAATTTCTTCCATCAAACGTTCTAAAACAGTATGCAAACGACGAGCACCGATATTTTCAGTGGTTTCGTTTACGCGCCATGCTGATTCAGCAATTTTGCGAATACCGTCTTCAGTGAAGCTAATTGACACACCTTCGGTTGCCATTAATGCTTCATACTGTTTTGTTAACGATGCGTTAGGTTCAGTTAGAATACGCTCAAAATCTTCTGCTGTCAGCGCTTGAAGTTCAACGCGAATTGGCAGACGTCCTTGTAATTCAGGAATTAAATCAGAAGGACTTGAGACTTGGAATGCACCTGATGCAATAAACAGAATATGGTCTGTTTTTACCATACCGTGTTTTGTTGAAACTGTACAACCTTCAACTAGAGGTAAAAGGTCACGCTGTACGCCTTCACGAGAAACGTCAGGGCCAGAACTTTGTCCACCACGTTTACAAATTTTATCGACTTCATCAATAAAGACGATACCATGTTGTTCTACCGCATCAATCGCTTGCTGTTTAAGCTCTTCAGGGTTAACTAATTTAGCGGCTTCTTCTTCAACAATAAGCTTAAACGCATCTTTGATTTTCATCTTGCGCGCTTTTTGCTTCTGACCCGCTAAATTTTGGAACATAGATTGTAATTGATTCGTCATCTCTTCCATTCCTGGAGGAGCCATAATTTCAACACCCATTGGTGTTGCAGATAACTCAATTTCAATCTCTTTATCGTCTAACTGGCCTTCACGTAATTTTTTACGGAAAGATTGACGTGCTGCGGAAGGTTCTGATGCTTGTTCTGTTACGCCCCAGTTATTTTTTGCTGGTGGAATAAGTACATCAAGGATACGTTCTTCAGCCATTTCCTCTGCACGGAAACGATTTTTATCGATAGCTTGGCTACGTACCATCTTGACCGCGGAGTCGGTTAAGTCACGAATAATCGAATCGACTTCTTTACCCACATAACCCACTTCGGTGAATTTAGTTGCTTCAACTTTGATGAAAGGTGCATTAGCCAATTTAGCTAAACGGCGTGCAATTTCAGTTTTACCTACACCAGTAGGTCCAATCATCAGAATATTTTTAGGTGTTACTTCATGACGCAGCGCTTCATCAAGCTGCATACGACGCCAGCGGTTACGTAGGGCAATCGCCACAGCACGTTTCGCTTTATCTTGACCAATAATAAATCTATCAAGTTCGCTGGCAATTTCGCGAGGAGTCATTTCAGACATGCTCTCTAATCCTTACTCTTTTGAAGAGAGTTCTTCAAAGTTAACATTATGGTTAGTGTAAATACAGATATCTCCAGCGATATTAAGTGCTTTTTCAGCAATTTCTCGTGCAGAAAGCTCAGTATTTTCCAGCATAGCTCTAGCTGCTGCTTGTGCATAAGGGCCACCAGAACCGATAGCAATTAAATCGTTTTCTGGTTGAACCACATCACCATTACCCGTGATGATAAGAGATGTATTTTCATCTGCAACAGCAAGTAACGCTTCTAATTTGCGTAGCATTCTGTCTGTGCGCCAATCTTTAGCAAGTTCTACCGCAGCTTTAGTTAAATGCCCTTGGTGAAGTTCTAGTTTGCGCTCAAACAGTTCAAAAAGAGTAAAAGCATCAGCAGTGCCGCCGGCAAATCCCGCAATGACTTTGTCGTTATAAAGACGGCGTACTTTGCGAACATTGCCTTTCATGACGGTATTACCCATCGTCGCCTGTCCATCACCACCGATTACAACTTGGCCCTTACGGCGAACACTTACGATTGTAGTCATGAGTCAGCCCCTGGTTTAATCAATAAAAAA
>NZ_MIIZ01000573.1:0-7540 GCF_001743005.1 Shigella sp. FC1967
AAATTCGAAAAATCCGAGTTGTTATCAATAAAATAATCTGTTTTTTACGAATTTATAATTATCATATTATTAACAAGATTAGTGATTCTGAGGTTAATATTATGACGGCAATTATTAGACAATTTTTAAAATTAGAGGCATCAGGCGGTATTCTTCTGATTATTGCTGCCATTATCGCATTGATTATGGCGAACACACCTCTAAGTGCTTTGTATAATGAGTTTTTATCCGTTCCTATTATGATCAAATTCGGTGCGTTCGAACTTGATAAGCCATTATTGCTTTGGGTAAATGATGCCTTAATGGCGATCTTTTTCTTAGTGGTAGGATTGGAAGTTAAACGGGAATTAAAAGAAGGATCTTTGGCTCAGCGCGACAGAGCTATTTTCCCAGCAATAGCCGCAGTAGGCGGTATGTTAGCACCCGCATTGATTTATTTGATGTTTAATCATACGGATGCCGTGGGACAGCAAGGTTGGGCAATTCCAGCGGCAACAGACATTGCTTTTGCATTGGGTGTTATGGCGTTACTTGGCAAGCGTGTTCCTGTCGAGTTAAAAGTCTTCTTGTTAGCATTAGCTATCATCGATGATTTAGGTGTAATTGTCATTATTGCGCTCTTTTATTCAAAGAGTATTGCACTAATGCCTCTCGCTTTGGCGGGGTTGATTGTGATTGCTCTGGGCATAATGAACTGGCGTAAAGTGGGGAATACGGCTGCTTATTTAATTCTTGGATTCATCTTGTGGGTATGTATTTTAAAATCAGGTATTCATGCAACGATTGCAGGTGTGATTGTTGGATTCCTTATCCCATTAAGAAATAAAGAAGGTGATTCTCCTTCTGAAGAATTAGAGCATGTGCTACACCCTTGGGTTGCCTATTTTATTCTACCGCTGTTTGCATTTAGTAACGCAGGGGTTTCTTTAAATGGTGTAACGCTTGATGGCATGTTATCTGCTTTACCATTAGGTATCGCGTTAGGTCTATTTTTAGGTAAGCCGATTGGAATTTTCCTCTTTAGTTGGGTTTCGGTAAAACTAGGCATTGCAAAATTACCAGATGCGATTAACCTTAAACAAATATTTGCTGTATCTGTGCTATGTGGTATCGGTTTTACTATGTCTATCTTTATTGCTGGATTAGCATTTGATGGTGCAGATGAGGCTTATAATACCTACGCTAAGCTTGGTATTTTAGTCGGTTCAACAGTAGCTGCTGTTGTGGGATATTTATTGCTTCGTTCTGTTTTACCGAAGTTAAAAACGAAGTTAATATAGGGAAATTTATTACGGATTTGAGTTTCTTAACACAATAAATACCGAGCTATATATTTAAACCTACGGTGCAATACAGTGTATTGTGCGTAGGTGTTTTTATGAGGATTGGATGCAAGGAAAGCCAATCGCAAACTAATGGGTTATTACATAGTCTGTGTTGAAGCACAGAAGTTGAAAGGAAGATAACTATGCGGGTGTCACATCTCAATTTTAACCATCTTTATTATTTTTGGCATGTGTGTAAAGAAGGCTCTGTTGTGGGTGCAGCGCAAGCGCTGTATTTGACACCTCAGACAATCACAGGGCAAATTAAAGCATTAGAAGAAAGATTGGGTGGCAAGTTATTTAAACGTCAAGGAAGAGGGCTGGTTCCTTCAGAATTGGGTCAGCTTATTTTTCGTTATGCCGATAAAATGTTTATGCTTAGCCAAGAAATGCTGGATATTGTCAACTACAGTCAAGAATCGAATTTACTGTTTGATGTCGGCGTCGCGGATGCATTATCAAAACAATTAGTCAGTCGAGTCTTAGAAACGGCGGTTATTGATAATGAGCAAATTCATTTACGTTGTTTTGAATCTACTCATGAACTATTACTAGAACAATTAAGTCAGCATAAGTTGGATATGATCCTATCAGATTGCCCTGTGGATTCGTCACAACAAGAAGGACTGTTCTCTGTAAAACTGGGCGAATGTAATATGAGTTTTTTTTTGCAGCCATCCGCTTCCTGAAAAGCCGTTCCCTGAATGTTTAGAAGAGCGAAAACTCCTTATTCCGGGGCGTCGATATATGTTAGGTCGCCACTTATTAACATGGATACGTAATAAAAATCTGCAAGTGGAAATATTGGGTGAGTTTGATGATGCGGCATTAATGAAAGCATTTGGCTTAAATTATAATGCTATCTTTGTCGCGCCTTCACTGTATACCGATGAAACTTTTGCTCATAGTAATATCGAAGAGATTGGGGTGCTTGATACAGTAAAAGAAGAGTATTACGCGATTTTTGCAGAGCGAATGATCCAACATCCAGCGGTTCAACGTGTCTGTAACACGGATTTTTCAGCACTCTTTAATGGTGATAAAAAGGGTGTTACAACCCCATAAATAGATGGTGGTTAAAAAATAGAAAACAAAAAACCGGCATAAGCCGTTTTTTGTAACACAATAAAACAATATTACATTGCTTTGATTTGTGCTTGCAGATTAGCTTTATGACGTGCTGCTTTATTCTTGTGAATTAAGCCTTTAGTTGCCTGACGGTCAACAAGTGGTTGCATGTCATTAAATGCTTTTTGTGCTGCTTCTTTATCACCTGAAGCAATTGCTGCGTATACTTTTTTTGATGTAAGTACGCATCATAGAACGACGGCTTGCGTTGTGCTGACGACGCTTTTCAGACTGAACCGCACGTTTCTTAGCTGATTTGATATTAGCCAAGTTCCAACTCCCAAATATATTCTAGCGAGGACAAATACAAAGGTGAAGGAATATGCCTTTTCAACCTAAGTTTGTCAATGGATTTATACAAAATTAGCGTCGTTGTACGCGACACTTGTTTCGTTGTGATGGCGCAAGATTTTATCAGTTAAGACGGGTAGAATACAGTCTTTTGAGTGAAAAAATCATCAAAATCGTGTATATGAGTAATAAATAATAGATTCTAATAGGATCTATGTTTGATTTTATGCGATTTTATAACCAAGAAGTGAGTGATAGTCCATTTTTTTGTTTGATGTGAGCAATCAAATTTAAGAATAACAGTGAATCGACTTGTTGAGATATTACTCATCAATAAACATTGATATATTGGGTTACTCTCAAGCCTTTGACAAGGTATAATCCAATAATTTCCACGGTATTGAGCCAGTTATGGAGCTAATTCGCGGTATACAAAATATTAGAGCGCGACACCACGGTTGCGTTCTGACAATTGGGAATTTTGATGGTGTCCATAGAGGCCATCAGGCATTATTGAAACACTTGAAACAAGAGGCTTCACAGCGAGGATTACCTACGGTTGTGATGACATTTGAGCCTCAGCCACTTGAGTTCTTTTTACCAGAAAAGGCACCAGCACGTCTGACTCGTTTACGAGACAAGATTAAATATTTAGCTGAATGTGGTATTGATTATCTTTTGTGTGTCAAATTTGATAAACAATTTGCGGCGCAAACGCCAGAAGAATTTGTTTCATCACTATTGGTGAATAAATTAGGCGTGAAGTTTCTAGCCATTGGCGATGATTTTCGCTTTGGTAAAAATCGTGAAGGTGATTTTCACTTTTTACAGCAAGCCGGTGCAAGATATGGATTTGAAGTCGCGAATACCGAAAGTTATTGTGATAAAGGATTGCGTATCAGTAGCACGGCAGTACGAGAAGCGTTACTCAATGATGATTTAGTCCTTGCTGAATCACTACTAGGACACCCTTACAGTATTTGTGGGCGTGTCATTCATGGTAATGAATTGGGTAGAACCATTGGTTTTCCGACAGCCAATATTCCTATGAAACGCTTAGTTGCACCCGTTAAAGGCGTTTATGCCGTTGATGTCTATTTATCAGATAATCAATCACCTTTACCCGGTGTGGCAAATATCGGAAGTCGTCCTACTGTAAAAGGGAAAGGCGTACAATTAGAAGTTCATTTAATCGACGTTAATATGGATTTATATGGACGTCGTATTGATGTTGTGTTACGAAAGAAATTACGTAATGAACAGCGATTTGCATCATTGGATGCATTGAAGCAGCAAATCGCAGATGATGTGGCTACTGCTAGGGATTTTTTATCGCAGCGGTCGGAGTCATAAACTAGCGGAAAATTGGAACTGAGAATCGAATGAGTGACTATAAAAATACCCTGAACTTACCAGAAACAGGGTTCCCTATGCGCGGGGATTTAGCAAAGCGCGAGCCAGAGATGTTATCACGTTGGTACAAAGAAGGTTTGTATCAAGCAATTCGTCAGGCTAAAAGTGGTAAGAAAACATTTATTTTGCACGATGGCCCTCCATACGCCAACGGCAATATTCATATTGGTCACTCAGTAAACAAAATTCTCAAAGATATTATTATTAAATCCAAAGGGCTGTCAGGCTTTGATTCTCCGTACATTCCAGGATGGGATTGTCACGGATTACCTATCGAACTAAAAGTTGAACAAATCGTAGGTAAACCAGGAGAGAAAATATCTGCAGCACAATTCCGCGAGGAATGCCGTAAATATGCTTATGAGCAAATTGAAGCACAGAAAAAAGATTTTATTCGTTTAGGTGTTCTAGGAGATTGGGAAAAACCTTATCTTACAATGGACTATAAAACTGAAGCGAATACTATCCGTGCATTAGCGCGCATTATCGCAAATGGTCACCTGTTAAAAGGGGCTAAGCCTGTTCACTGGTGTACAGCATGTGGTTCATCATTGGCTGAAGCAGAAGTTGAATATTATGATAAAACTTCACCTTCGATTGATGTGCGTTTTACCGCCGTTGATCCAAACGCAGTTGCTGCCAAATTCCATGCAGTAACAGATAAGCCTATTTCTTTGGTTATCTGGACAACAACGCCTTGGACATTACCTGCTAACCGCGCTATTGCATTAAATGCCGACTTTAATTATTCATTAGTCTCTTTTGGTGATGAATGCGTGATTTTAGCCGCTGATCTTGTTGAAAGCGTAATGAAGCGTATTGGCGTAACGAGCTGGGGCGTTTTAGGTGAATGTAAAGGCGCTGATTTAGAGTTACTGCGCTTTAATCATCCATTTATGGGTTTTGATGTACCTGCAATTTTAGGTGATCACGTTACTTTAGATGCGGGTACAGGTGCTGTTCATACTGCACCAGGTCACGGCCCTGATGACTTCGTTATTGGTCAAAAATACGGTTTAGAAGTTGCTAACCCTGTGGGTCCAAATGGTTGTTATTTAGCAGGTACTTATCCAACATTAGATGGCATTTTTGTTTTTAAAGCGAATGATGTGATCGTTGAACTGCTAAAAGAAAAAGGCGCTCTGTTACATCATGAAGTCTTACAGCATAGCTACCCTTGCTGTTGGAGACATAAAACACCTGTTATTTTCCGTGCCACACCACAATGGTTTATTGGTATGGATAAGAACGGATTACGTCAACAATCATTAAAAGAGATCAAAGGTGTTAAATGGATCCCTGATTGGGGTCAAGCACGTATTGAATCAATGGTTGAAAATCGCCCTGACTGGTGTATTTCTCGTCAACGCACTTGGGGTACGCCAATGTCTCTGTTTGTTCACAAAGAGACTCAAGAGCCACATCCACGTACATTAGAATTGATGGAAGAAGTCGCTAAACGTGTTGAAGTGAGTGGCATTCAAGCATGGTGGGATTTAGATATCCGTGAAGTGCTGGGTGATGAAGCTGATGATTATATGAAAACGCCAGATACACTGGACGTTTGGTTTGATTCAGGATCAACACACTCAACAGTTGTTGATGCACGCCCTGAATTCCACGGTAATTCAGCAGATATGTACTTAGAAGGCTCTGACCAACATCGTGGTTGGTTTATGTCTTCACTGATGATCTCGACTGCAATCAAAGGTAAAGCGCCTTACCGTGAAGTATTAACACACGGTTTTACCGTAGATGGGCAAGGCCGTAAAATGTCTAAATCTATCGGTAACACAGTCAGTCCACAAGATGTAATGGATAAATTGGGTGCTGATATCCTACGTTTATGGGTCGCATCAACAGATTACACAGGCGAAATTGCCGTATCTGATGAAATCTTAAAACGTGCGGCTGATACTTATCGTCGTATTCGTAATACAGCGCGTTTCTTCTTAGCGAACTTAAACGGGTTTGATCCTGCAAAACACCAAGTTAAGCCAGAAGAGATGGTGACACTTGATCGCTGGGCAGTCGGTCGTGCAAAAGCCGCACAAGCGGATATCCTAAAACACTATGAAAATTATGATTTCCATAATGTTATTCAGCGCCTAATGCAATTCTGTTCAGTAGAAATGGGTTCTTTCTACTTAGATATCATTAAAGACAGACAGTACACCGCGAAAAGCGATAGCGTGGCTCGTCGTAGTTGCCAAACGGCGTTATTCCATATCAGTGAAGCCTTAGTTCGTTGGATGGCACCTGTTATGTCATTCACCGCTGATGAGATCTGGAATGAGTTGCCTGGTGAACGTGCAAAATATGTCTTAACGGAAGAATGGTATACCGATCTATTTGGCTTAGATGCATCAGAAACGTTAAATGATGACTATTGGGCTGAATTACTTGCCGTTCGTGGTGAAGTCAACAAAGTATTAGAGCAGGCTCGTACAGATAAACAGCTACGTGGATCTTTAGAAGCATCAGTCACTCTGTATGCTGATAAAGCGTTAGCAGATAAGTTAAATGCGTTAGGTAACGAACTGCGTTTTGTTTTATTAACTTCTCAAGCGAAAGTGGCAGATATTAATGAAGCACCAGAAACGGCATTAGCTTCTGATATGTCGGGTTTAAAAATTGTCCTTAACAAAGCCGATGGCGAAAAATGTCCTCGTTGCTGGCATTATGCGACAGATATCGGTCAAGTAGCGGAACACGCTGAATTATGCGGACGCTGTGTTACTAACGTAGCCGGTAACGGTGAAGAACGTAAGTTTGCTTAATTAATGAAGAAAACACTTTGCTCTACAGGTTTACGCTGGCTATGGCTAGCTGTCGCCGTAGTGGTGTTGGATTTAGGTACGAAACAGTATTTCATGCAGACATTTCGTCTGTATGAATCTGTTGCCGTGATGCCTTTTTTCAATTTCACTTACGCGCATAACTATGGTGCTGCCTTTAGCTTTTTAGCAGATAAAGGGGGATGGCAACGTTGGTTTTTTGCACTGATTGCATTGGCAATCTGTATTACCTTATTGGTAATGATGTATAAAAACAAAGCGAGTGCCAAACTAAGTAACGTTGCTTATGCGCTAATTATTGGCGGAGCATTGGGTAATCTCTCTGATCGTCTGATCCACGGGTTTGTCATCGATTTTCTTGATATTTATATTGGAGATTGGCATTGGCCTACCTTTAATATTGCTGATATGGGGATTTGTATCGGTGCTGGGCTTATTATTATTGAAAGTTTTTTCCCTGATAAAAAATGTCAGTCCTCAAGATACAAAAAAGCAAAAGTAATCAGACAAGAAGTTAACTAAAATAACCCCTGCCTTATGGCGGGGGTTACGCTTAATAGAAGGTATTAGTATGGTTATGCAGGT
>NZ_MIIZ01000574.1:0-7517 GCF_001743005.1 Shigella sp. FC1967
ATTTTATGTTATTGACCTAATTTACTCGTACATTTAAGTTAGCATCAATAATAATACAATAGTGTAAAATTAAATTTACAATTCAGTTATTTTTCTAACATACAAATAAATATATAAACAATGTACCAATAGGTGCAGGGAAATCTTCATGCAAACTTCAACTAAAAAAACAACCGCTTTATAAAGTGTTATATGTGCAAGTTATTGTCGCCATTTTACTTGGGATCTTGCTTGGGCATTTTTATCCTGACGTCGGTGAATCCTTTAAACCACTTGGTGATGGATTTATCAAAATCGTAAAAATGATCATCGCACCTGTTATCTTCTTAACCGTAGTAACAGGTATTGCAGGTATGAATAATATGAAAGCGGTAGGTACAGTCGCGGGTAAATCCATGGCTTATTTCCTGACTTTCTCTACCATTGCATTAATTATTGGCTTAATCGTTGCAAATGTTATTCGCCCAGGTGATGGACTAAATATTTCCCCTGCTTCATTAGATGCCAGTAAAGTAGAAAGTTATGTAGCGAAAGCGCATGACTCTTCTATTGTTGGTTTCTTAATGAATATCATCCCTGAAACAGTAGTTAGCCCATTAGTTAACGGCAATATCTTACAAGTCCTATTTGTTTCTGTAGTCTTTGGTATCGCATTAGCATCCATCGGTCCTCGCGGTGAGCCCGTGCTTAAATTCTTACAGAACTTCTCAGAGCCAGTATTCAAAATGGTCGGTATGCTAATGAAATTAGCACCTATTGGCGCTTTTGGTGCAATGGCCTTTACCATCGGAAAGTATGGTATTTCATCAATCAGTAACTTAGTATTGCTTGTTCTGACTTTCTACATTACTTCATTATTGTTTGTTCTTATCGTGTTAGGTGCTGTTGCAAAATATAATGGTTTTTCTATTCTCTCTTTAATTAAATACATTAAAGATGAACTTTGGTTAGTATTAGGTACTTCTTCTTCAGAAGCCGCTTTACCTAGCTTAATGCGTAAAATGGAAAATGTAGGCTGTAAAAAATCAGTGGTCGGCTTAGTTATCCCAACGGGTTACTCTTTTAACTTAGATGGGACTAATATCTATATGACCATGGCGGCTCTATTTATTGCACAAGCTACGGGTATTGATCTTTCATTAACAGAACAAATCACGCTACTCTTAGTCGCCATGATAAGTTCAAAAGGTGCTGCGGGTGTTACAGGGGCTGGCTTTATTACTTTAGCGGCAACCTTATCCGTTGTACCAAGTGTTCCTGTTGCAGGTATGGCTTTAATTCTAGGGATTGACCGCTTTATGTCGGAATGTCGCGCATTAACCAACCTTGTGGGTAATGCTTGTGCCTGTATCGTTGTTGCTCGTTGGGAAAATGCCTTAGATAAAGAAAGAATGAACGATGTCTTTAGTGGCAAAGCGTCAAGTGAGTTTGTTGAAGATACGCCATTAGTCCCTATTGAAATTGAGTCTGATAACTCCATTAAAATCCCTGTAAAATAAAGAGCACTTTCTCTGATCCATTAAAGAGCGCTTATGCGCTCTTTAACTTTTTATCTCTTCCTCAATACCCACCTTTACTCTTGTTCTTATTGAATGCTTATTTATTTATTAGTTAGGGCTTATTTACATTGATGGATTTGTCAGAAGATCATTTTTCTTTTAAAAAATAAAACTAAATAAAAACAAATCATTATATCAAAATCTACTTTCTACTTCTCCCTACCCGCATTTTTTACATTTAAACCATTTTATTCACTAAAAAATAAACTAATACACACATTTTTTTAAATTAAAACAACAAAATAAAACAAAATACAATTTTATTAACTCATTGATTTTAGAAAAATAATTTTCAAAAGTTATGATAAATTGAAATTAAATCTAATTTTTTAGATGAAGAGCACAATATTTGATAAAATCAACTTTATTTTATTGACCTAATTTGTTCATACCTTTAAGTTACCTATCACAACAAAATAAATGTAAATAATAATTTACATCATAATTTCTTTTTTTATTGAGTCAATATCTTTCAGTTACAGGGAATTTTTTATGCAGACTTCATCCCGCAAGCTCCCCCTTTTATCGAGTGTTATATGTCCAAGTCATTATTGCTATCATTTTTCGGTATTCTATTAGGACATTTTTTATCCTGATATTGGCGAATCCTTCAAACCTTTAGGTGATGGTTTTATCAAAGTTGTAAAAATGATCATCGCACCTGTTATCTTCTTAACCGTAGTCACGGGTATTGCGGGTATGAGCAATATGAAAACCGTTGGAAAAGTGGCAGGTAAATCGATGATTTACTTTCTCACATTTTCTACGATTGCACTTGTTATTGGATTAATCACCGCGAATATTATTCGTCCTGGTGACGGTTTAAATATTTCTCCTGAATCATTAGACAGTAGCCGAGTAGAAATGTATGTCACTCAGGCACATAACTCTTCTCTTGTTGATTTTTTCATGAATATCATCCCCGATACTATCGTGAGTCCATTAGTTAACGGTAATATCTTACAAGTCCTGTTTGTTTCTGTCATTTTTGGCCTAGCGTTAGCATCGGTAGGCTCTCAGGGCGAACCTGTATTAAAATTTTTACAGCATCTTTGCGATCCCGTCTTTAAGATGGTGAGTATGCTCATGAAATTAGCGCCTATTGGTGCCTTTGGCGCAATGGCTTTTACTATAGGTAAATACGGCATCTCTTCCATTGGTAATTTAATGTTGTTAGTCATTACCTTTTATCTAACTGCATTACTTTTTGTGTTAGTCGTTTTAGGTGCTGTTGCGAAATATAACGGTTTTTCTATTCTCTCTTTAATTAAATATATAAAAGATGAACTTTGGTTGGTATTAGGCACTTCTTCATCTGAAGCCGCACTCCCCACATTAATGAGTAAAATGGAGCAACTTGGCTGTAAAAAATCAGTCGTTGGTTTAGTGATCCCAACGGGTTACTCCTTTAACTTAGATGGCACGAACATCTATATGACCATGGCAGCCTTATTTATTGCACAAGCAACGGGCGTTGATTTGTCATTAACAGAACAAATTACGCTACTCTTTGTTGCTATGGTCAGCTCAAAAGGCGCTGCGGGTGTCACTGGTGCGGGTTTTATTACTTTAGCCGCAACCTTATCCGTTGTGCCGAGTGTTCCCGTCGCAGGTATGGCATTAATTCTAGGAATTGATCGTTTTATGTCAGAATGTCGCGCATTAACTAATCTTGTCGGTAATGCTTGCGCCTGTATTGTTGTTGCTCGTTGGGAAGATGCCTTAGATAAAGAGAAAATGAACGCTGTTTTTAGTGGAAGAATATCCAGAGAAGACTTTGCTGATGATAATTTAGTCGCTGGTAAGGTAAATGAAGAACCTCATTATGTGAAAGTCTCTGAGCAATAACTTGTATTTTTTTAACAATACTCATCCTGCTTAATACTACAATATTACCTCTATAAAAAAGGTGCTCAAATTGAGCACCTTTTACTTGTTATATTAATCGAGATATAACTTAATATTTAATCTTACTTATTCCATCCATTCTGTATGGAACACGCCATCTTTATCAGTACGTTTATAAGTATGCGCACCAAAATAGTCACGTTGGGCTTGGATTAAGTTTGCAGGTAACACTTCTGCACGATAGCTATCGTAGTAAGAAATAGCCGCAGAGAATGTTGGAGTAGGAATACCCGCTTGTACACCATAACAAACTACATCACGTAAAGCTTGTTGGTAATCGTCAGCGATCTGTTTGAAGTATGGCGCTAACAGCAGATTCGCAATGTTTGCATCTTCGTTATAAGCATCAGTAATTTTTTGTAGGAATTGAGCACGAATGATACAACCCGCACGGAAAATCTTCGCGATTTCACCGTAATTTAAATCCCAATTATATTCATCTGATGCCGCTTTCAGTTGTTGGAAACCTTGAGCATAAGAGACAATTTTACCTAAATACAGTGCGCGACGAACATTTTCGATAAAGGCTTTTTTATCACCTGAGAATGCTTTAGGTGTTGGACCTGATAATACTTTAGATGCAGCGACACGTTGATCTTTTAATGAAGAGATATAACGAGCAAATACGGACTCAGTGATAAGAGTCACTGGCACACCTAAGTCTAAAGAACTTTGGCTAGTCCATTTACCTGTCCCTTTATTTGCCGCTTCATCAAGAATAACGTCTACAAGGTATTTACCTTCATCATCTTTTTTGCGGAAAATATCAGCAGTAATTTCAATCAGGTAGCTACTTAATTCACCTTTATTCCACTCGGTAAAGGTTTCTGCTAGTTCTTCGTTAGTTAGACCTAAAGAGTGTTTTAATACTGAATACGCTTCTGCAATCAGCTGCATATCACCGTATTCGATACCGTTGTGAACCATTTTCACATAGTGACCTGCGCCATCGGCACCGATATACGTCACACAAGGTTCGCCTTCAGCAACAGCCGCGATTTTTTCAAGGATTGGAGCAACTAATTCGTAAGCTTCTTTTTGTCCACCCGGCATGATTGAAGGACCCTTTAATGCGCCTTCTTCACCACCAGAAACACCAGTACCAATGAAATTAAAGCCTTGTGCTGATAATTCACGGTTACGACGGATAGTATCTTTAAAGAAAGTATTTCCGCCATCGATAAGGATATCACCTTTATCTAAATGCGGCGTCAATGCAGCAATTGTTTTATCCGTTGCTTCACCCGCTTTTACCATTAATAAAATACGACGCGGTTTTTCTAACGAATCAACAAACTCTTCAATAGAATAATTCGGAACCAGTTTTTTACCTGGATTTTCAGCGATAACTTCATTGGTTTTATCGCTTGAGCGGTTGTAAATAGATACAGAATAACCACGGCTTTCAATATTTAGCGCAAGGTTACGTCCCATCACTGCCATACCAACCACGCCGATTTGCTGTTTTGACATGAAAATAACTCCCGTCTGAAAATAAACCTGCCAGTATCAATGTACTGACAATTTGTTAACCTGATCACATAGTAACTCAGTCTCTCACTTGGTGGTAGTTATTGATGTAATTGGTATCACAATCTTTTAGACAAATTAAAACTATTCCCCTACTACTGATAATAATTTATTGAAAAATTCCTTCAAATTGCTCATTATTCTCGAGTCGCATATGCCGTCTTTATAGAAGGTAAAACAAACTGTATGGAATGGATCTTGGATCCGACAATCTGGGTAGGACTCTCCACCCTTATTGTTCTCGAAATCGTACTTGGTATTGATAACCTTGTTTTCATTGCTATTCTGGCAGATAAACTTCCAGCAAAACTAAGAGATAGAGCTCGTATAACAGGCCTATTGTGTGCCCTTGTTATGCGAATTGTATTGTTATTTAGTCTTTCTTGGCTTATCACTCTGACAAAACCTCTTATTACACTGTTTGATCATCCTTTCAGTGCAAGAGACTTAATTATGTTGCTCGGAGGGATATTCTTGCTGTTCAAAGCCACAATGGAGCTTAATGAACGGTTAGAAGGTAAAGATCACGACGAAGGAAAACAACGCAAAACAACTCGCTTTTGGTCTGTCGTTGCACAAATTATCGTGCTGGATGCGGTATTCTCACTTGACTCAGTGATAACCGCTGTGGGTATGGTTGATCATTTAGGTGTTATGATTGCGGCTGTTACTATTGCAATGTTCTTGATGATCCTTGCAAGTAAGCCCCTCACAAATTTTGTCAATAATCACCCAACCATTGTTATTTTGTGTTTAAGCTTCTTGCTGATGATTGGTTTTGCATTAGTTGCCGAAGGCTTTGGCTACGCCATTCCAAAAGGTTACCTATATGCAGCCATTGGCTTCTCTATCATGATAGAAGTCTTTAATCAGCTTGCACAATTTAATCGTCGCCGTTTCTTATCTGCTTCTCGCTCTCTGCGTGAACGTACAGCAGAAGCGGTTTTACGTATTATTAATGGTAAGCCCGAATCTTCTGAATTAGATCCTCATACCTCTGATTTAGTCTCCAGTTCAGAAGACGTATTTGATCCTCAAGAGCGCCAAATGATTGTGCGTGTGCTTGGTTTAAGCCAACGTAATGTTAACAGTATCATGACCTCACGCCATGATGTTGAATATGTAGACTTAAATGCAACACAAGATGATATCCGCCAATTATTGGAAAAAGAACCTCATTCTCGCCTCGTGATCACGGATGAACAATCGAGTGACGAACCAGTCGGAGTGGTTAATGTTATTCAACTACTGAATCAACAGTTACGTAATGAACCTCTAAACTTACGTTTATTGGTCACTCAACCGTTGATTTTCCCTGAAGGTTTATCCTTACTGCAAGCGTTAGAACAGTTCCGTAATGCTCACACTCACTTCGCATTTGTCGTCGATGAATTTGGCTCGGTAGAAGGGATTGTGACGCTGACTGACGTAATGGAAACCATAGCAGGTAACTTGCCGGTCAGTTCTGAAGAAAACGATTCACGTCATGACTTGGCTCAAAACGAAGACGGTTCATGGACTGTTAATGGCTTTACACCACTTGAAGACCTGGTACTTTATATTCCAATCAAATTGGATGAAAAACGTGAGTATGAAACTTTAGCAGGCTTACTAATGGAACATTTACAGCGTGTACCCAAAGTAGGAGAAAAAATCCTAATTGAGGGTATTGAATTTGAACCATTAGAAGTGAACAACCATCGAATTAATAAAGTTCGAATTGTTGAGCCTACACCAGAAGACGAAGAAAACGTTGACGAAGCGTAATTTCAATTAGCGCTTTAAATATCCGCCTTTATGGCGGATATTTTTTATTTGATGATGGAAAATAATATGCATACCAATGTTAGCGTTAAAATCATCTGGCTTACTTCTATTGAAGGAGGAAGACAATCCCCCCCCGCCTTTAACGGGTATTTATTATCCAATCACTCAACTACCTTATGAACCAAATAGCTGGAGCCTTGCGATTAAAATTATTTATACTTGGCAAGAGTCTGAACATTGGATAAGTGAAGGCGATATGCAGTTTTTAGTTGAACATGCTCCTCACCACTTATTAAAAGAATTAAAACAAATTGAAATTTATGAAGGTCCTAAAAAAGTTGCGGATGTATTTATTCAATTTAAATAATCATTTTTATACTTTTAGTGTAATCAAGTTTCGTGGTAAAAAAAAACGTTGTCCAACGTACTGTTAAGCTTAAACTTTGTAGTAATCCATAAAGTTCCATTTTAATGTTCTCTTTATTGTTTAAAGGGTTAATCCAAGAAGATCTTTTCTGGTAAAACAAAATTGCGTAGTTGCAAGAGAGCGATAGGACCTTCACCCATTTCAGTTCTTAAGGTGTAATTTAGTGATTGTCCGTTTAAGGTTTTCCAACTAACAGAATAACTGCTGGTACTCCCTGCATAAGGTGTAATTTGGGCATCTTCCAGTAAACGAATAATGCCCCAGACGCCACGATAATCACCATAAATACGCGTGCCTGTGTTTGTGGTTATCCAGCTCAGTGATGC
>NZ_MIIZ01000575.1:0-7509 GCF_001743005.1 Shigella sp. FC1967
TCTATATAAGGTGATTTGTCAGAATATATTAATAAGTATCAGTGATATAAAATTTTTGTTTTATGTTGTTATTGTTTCAATTATCAGTGCTTACCTCTAATAAAAATTGAGTTGTCGAGAAGATTAGTTTATTAAATTGCAAATTTACTTAATTTGGTGATATAAAGTTATTTCCCATGTTAATAAGACAATATACTTAATGAATATAGCAGAGCTTCTTGAGCAAATCGCAGAGAAAGGATGGTGTGTCTGGGATGATTTCCTCACACTAGAGGCTGTTCAACAATTACGCGCTTGTTTTGATGGCAATGCACAACAAGCGCGTATTGGTCGTCATGAGAATCGACTTGCAGAAACAACAATTCGAAGTGATAAAATACGTTGGTTAGAACCAGAAATGGGGGCACCCGTTCAGCATTACTTAATGCAAATGGAGTCTATTCAGCGTGCCGTTAATCGAGAGTTTTATTTAGGTCTTTTTGAGTATGAAGCACATTTTGCTTGTTATGAAAAAGGCGCTTTTTATAAAAAACATCTGGATGCATTTAAAGAAAATGTGACTCGACGCTTAACGACAGTCTTGTATCTTAATGAGGATTGGAAAAAAGAAGATGGTGGTGAGTTAATTATTTATGATTTAGAAGATAATCAACTTGCAACAGTCGCTCCTAAAGGTGGACGTTTGGTCGTTTTTCTTTCAGAACAATTTCCTCACGAAGTGCTTCCTACTTATAAAGAGAGAATAAGTATTGCAGGGTGGTTTCGTGTGAATGGTGTAAGAGATAATTTTCTTGATATCGCTAGTTAACAAATACAATAAAGTGCTGTTGTCATAAAATCGTTTTTATTACTTTATTATAAAACTGATTTAGAAGATAAATAGCATGGGATTAGGCGCGTTTCTTATATTAAGTAAAAGACTTAATAATAAGAGCGCGCTTTTTCTGTGTTGAGAGGTTGAAGAGAGTAAGATGAATATTAACAATAAAAGAGAAATGACGAAAAAAAGTTGATTTTCTTACTATTAAAAGCACAATAACGCGAAACTTTCTAGGATAAAAATACAATGAATGAATTTTCAATCGTTTGCCGACTTTTAGGTACATTATTTCAGCGTGAGCCCAAGGATCCTATTTTATCACCCATTATTAAAATGATTGGTGATGGGAAACTTAGCCAGCTATGGCCATTAGAGCAAGATGCGCTATTTAATACATTAAAAAATAGTGTCAATGATTTGGCTATTGTTGATGCTGACTACCAATCTCTTTTTGGTGGGGAAGCGCCCGCGGTGTCTGTTTATGCCCATGCTTATGAAGCGATCAAAGAAGGCGATATTCGTCAATTCTTAGTTTCAAGGGGGATGCCTGTTACTGATAATCCAACAGACAGTTTTGGTTCTTTATTACTTGCAGCTTCATGGCTTGAAGATAACGCAGCGGAAGATGAAGTATTAGCACAAATACAATTATTTGATGAATATCTGCTACCTTGGGCTGGAACATTTTTAGGTAAGGTTGAATCTCACGCAACAAGTGGCTTTTATCGCACATTAGCAGGTATTACTCGTGGCGCATTATCAGCATTACGTGAAGAGCTTTCAGATGAAGAGAGTGATAAAGCAGAAGATACAGAAGCAGAGTAATATAACTATTTCTTTGTAAAAGTCTTTTTATTATTCATAAAAAGCAAACCATTAGGTTTGCCTTTCTCATTAATGACGATAAATAATTTTAATCAACTCGAGTAACTATTAGAGTTGGATCACAAATTTACCCGGCTTAACTTCAATTCCTTTAGCCAGTTTAAATGCGGCTGCTTCAGCACTGTTTTTTTCTGGATTAAGAACATAAACAGGATGATTATCAAAGTAAGTCGTGATTGTCGTATCTAAATAGGGTTTTAGTGCCACAACGACGGCATCCATTTTTTCTGGAGAGACTTTGTAGCTATCAATAGTCATTGATTTTATGTATATCGCCCCTTTATCAGCTTGATAATAAGGTTGACCTGATAACGTAAGCTCAACTTTAGCACTTGTTTTGCCAAAGAATGAATTAATTATCAGATCGGTTGTACCAGAAAGATTAATTTTACCTGGCTCAGTACGCCCAATTTGAATGGAAAGATTGCTTAATTTAATATCAGCGGATACAACGTCATCTTCACCAATATGTTTCTGGAGATTTATTTTTTGACTGATATAGTCATTAATAAGGTTTTCACTCACATCTAATTGTTTTAGCTGATCACACCCTGTGACTAAGCTTGCCAATATTAATATAGTTGTTAGAAAGATTGCTTTCATAAACACTCCTTGATCATTGATAACTAAAAGTTTACCCGATCTTTAGGGCGTAAGCATGGCTGTTTCTATTTTTTTACGATTAAATTGGCGATGTAATGCATAAAGCGTTATAAAACCTACGGTTCCTAACAAGAACCAAGGTAATTCTGGCATATCAAATTGATTACCTAAATCATACATCCATCCACCACCGGTGTATCCAATAGCCCCCCCAAATGCTAAGCCTAAGCGGCTAAAGCCCATATAACTACCACGAGCTCTAGGATCGGCAAGTGATGCACTTAATGTTTCGCGTGCAGGCTCAGCAGTAATAGTGCCAAGGTAAAATAGACCTATAACCAAGAAGATACTTTGTAATGAATGGATCATACCAACAGGGAACATGCTGATACTCATTAAAAATAAGCCAGTCATTAACCGCTGTTCTAATTTGAAACGTTTCTCACTCCAGCGAGCAATAGGATAAAGCAATGTTAAAGAAAGCAGTGCTTCAATGGCATACATCCATTTTACTGCTGTCGGTGTACCCGCAATATCATTGACAATGATAGGAAACATCAACATGACTTGAACGGATAACACAAAATAACCTGTCAGCGTTAAGACATAGCTGACAAAGCGTTTATCAAGAAATACTCGTTTTAACCCTTCTTTGATTGGCGTTCGAGTTGTAGATATACGGTAAGCAGGTAATAACCAAGCATTAAATAAGGCTGCGATAACAAAAACACCCGCACCAACCCAGCAAACTAAATGAAAATCATACTGTAATAACCAGCTACCGATGAGTGCACCAATAACGGCACCCGCGCTATCTTGCATTAATAATAAAGAGTAAAAACGACCACGTTCATAAGGACGGGTTAATTTGATAACTAACGCTGTACGAGGCGGATCAAATAAAGTCCCTCCTAATGCAGATAAAATGCAAGATAACCAAAGTATCCACGGTTGATCTGCTATTGCCATTAAAGCAAAACCTAAAGCTCGTAATAACATGCCTGTTATTATCATGGGTTTAGCGCCAAAACGGTCTGCAATCGCACCGCCAAAAATGCCGAGACCTTGTTGTACTAATTGTCTAAGGCCTAATGCAAAGCCGACAATAACACCAGCCCAACCCAATTGTTCGACGAAACGAATAGAAATAAGTGGAAAAACGACGAAAAAACCTAAGACAACTAACATATTGTCAATTAGGAGGAAATATTTACCCAAAGTGCGGGCTTGTGTTACCAGCGCCATTACTCACCATCAATAAGCAAATAATTTAAATAAAATAAGGGGGGAATGAAATAATTTATTTCTTCGACTATTCTGTCTCTAAATGTGCATAATTCCTAGTGAATTAAAGATGATATTTTTTTATTAAGGTTAGTGGCAGAATAAGAAGAGTTGCTTCAGAATTAGACTTATTTATATCAAAGGATAATGAGATCGTAATGTTTGGTTATCGTAGCGGAATTCCTAAAATTCGTTTTGAAACACAAAGAATGGTTATTCGTTTAGCATACGAGCGAGATGCTGAAAAACTGGCGGATTATTATACGGTAAATCGTCGTTTTTTTAATTCCTTGGGAACCCGTAAGAGATAAAACACATTATTTACCCTCTGGCTGGGAGCACCGTTTACAATATATGAACGAGTTACACAGGCAAGAAAGTGCTTTTCATTTTTTGCTATTAACACAAAAAGAAGAGGAAATTATTGGTGTTGCTAATTACAGCAATGTTATGCGTGGCGCTTTTAATGCCTGTTTTCTAGGGTATTCCGTCGGTGAAAAATGGCAAGGTCAGGGCTATATGTCAGAAGCGTTAACGGAAACACTTCGTTATATGCAACGACAGCAAGGAATGCATCGTATTATGGCGAATTATATGCCTCACAATTTACGCAGTGGGAATCTATTAGCTAAACATGGTTTTGAACGTGAAGGGTATGCCAAAAACTATCTGCAAATTAATCAAGAGTGGCGAGATCACATATTGACTGCATTAACAACGCGCACTTATTTAAAACGTTAATATTGAATACGAGGGAAGAAAAGCACTGTTTATAATTATATTAAAAATGCCTTTATGTCAGTGCTTTTAGCTACTTTTTAACAATGTTAGCGAGATCTAGGTTTGCGAGAACTAGTAGGCATGAAACCCGTTTTTTTCAACATATAGTACCAATGTTGAATATGGAAAATAGACTGTGTTAAGCGTGATGATTCTTCTTTTTTCAATATAAAATCCATTCTTTTGATACAAATAAAGCGCACCTTCATGATGAATATCGACATAAAGCGATAAATACGCTTTTTTTCAGAACATCTTTACTATATTTGGGTTAACCACTCAAGTATAGCGTTAGGCAATGCCATGTCCTTGATATGATGATAAAACAGCAATATGTGCCAAATAAGCCTCATTTTCATTTGGCATATAATCAAATAAAGAAAAGAAGATCTTTTGCTTAATATAATGAGTGATACCAAAGCGCCAATAATTCCAAAAAGGTGTTTTACTAAAAGGATTTGAAATAAAGCTGTTTTCTTTTATCACTAAACAAAATGTCGCAATTATCTTGCCATTATCAGTAACAACAAATTGTTGGCTATTTTTTTTTACATGCTAATGAATTCCAAACTGCTTCTAATTGCCGATGTTGATTAGGATTAGTGCTATCAATATTAAAAGCGTTCAATTTACAATAAAATGCTTGTGCAAATAATTGAATAATCTCAGGAATATCTGAAGGTTCTGCAACACGAAGCTGATAGTGTTCATTAAGTAATTGCATGATATTGTTACTCTGCAATAATAGGGTTAACTTTTTAGACTGCTTGGTCTATTTTTTATAGACTAATCAGTCTAATTTATTTTGTCCAGAGATTTTTAATGTTATGAACAAGACGGTTACTGAAAAACAAAAAGCGAAAATGAAGCACATTATTGATGCTGCAATACGTTGCTTTGCTGTAAAAGGCTTTCACTCCACATCAACAGCAGAAATCTGTCATGAGGCGGGTATGAGTCCTGGGAATGTATTTCATTACTTTCCGAATAAGAATTCGATTATTGAGGCAATTGCATTAGAAGATACACAACTGTTTGACAGTATCTTTTGTCGCTATGAAAACGAAGAAGGGTGTATTCAAGCAATCATCGATTTAATGAAGGAAATTATAGCGCTCTATAATCACCCCGAATATGCGCGTATTAGTATTGAAATTTTTGCTGAAGCATCGCGTAATGCGAGCATTCACCAGATTTTTTATTGAAAATGAAAGAAAAAACAAACAGCGTTTGATTGCGATGCTGAAAAACGGTATTAAAAAAGGACAAATAGACCCAACACTAGAGCCCGAGAAAATTGCAACATGGCTGTTAGTCATCGCAGATGGTTCCATGGGAAGAAATATTATTGATCCTGAGTTTAATGGCAATGAGGATCACGTTATGTTGGAAATCATGTTGAGAAAAATGCTCATAAAGCCATAAATAGCTATTTTTTTAATCACATTAATTAGTCTAAGGTAAGCCGAATTCGCATATTCTTAGCTAATGAGGATTGATTTTTCGATGTTAGAGACGGAGTATAGTCCCTTTCTTTTTATTCCATTCAACAAAAATTAGAATGACTTATGAATTTACTTAAATCACTTGCTGCGGTGAGTTCTATGACCTTATTTTCACGGGTACTAGGATTTATTCGTGATGCGATTATTGCGCGTATTTTTGGCGCCGGTATGGCAACAGATGCCTTTTTTGTTGCGTTTAAATTGCCAAACTTATTACGTCGTATTTTTGCAGAAGGGGCTTTTTCTCAAGCATTTGTCCCGATCTTAGCCGAATATAAAAATCAGCAAGGTGAGGAAGCAACGCGTACTTTTATTGCTTATGTTTCGGGTATGCTGACGCTTATTTTAGCCGTAGTCACTGTGATTGGTATTATTGCTGCGCCTTGGGTGATTTATGTTACGGCACCCGGCTTTAGTAGTTCTCCTGATAAATTTCAATTAACGACCGATCTATTAAGGATCACCTTTCCTTATATTTTTCTTATTTCATTAGCTTCATTGACAGGCTCTATTTTAAATACGTGGAATCGTTTTTCAGTACCCGCTTTTGCACCGACATTACTCAATGTTAGCATGATCTTTTTCGCTTTAGTCGTCGCACCTTATTGTAATCCTCCTATTATGGCACTGGCTTGGGCGGTGGTTGCTGGCGGAATATTACAGCTTGGCTATCAATTACCGCATTTGAAAAAAAATTGGTATGCTTGTTTTACCCCGCATTTCATTTAGAAATAGCGGTGTTTGGCGTGTGATGAAACTGATGGGACCTGCTATTTTAGGGGTTTCTGTTAGCCAAATATCATTAATTATCAATACGATTTTTGCTTCCTTCTTAGTTTCTGGTTCAGTTTCTTGGATGTATTACGCCGACCGTTTGATGGAATTACCGACAGGGGTATTAGGTGTTGCATTAGGTACAATCTTACTTCCCTCATTGTCTAAGAGTTTTGCCAGTGGCAATACAGAAGAATATAGAAAATTAATGGATTGGGGATTGAGACTGTGTTTCTTATTAGCACTGCCTTGTACTATTGGTTTAGCGGTATTGTCAGGACCTTTAACGGCGTCGTTGTTCCAGTATGGTAATTTTAATGCTCATGATGCATTGATGACGCAACAAGCGCTAATCGCTTACTGTGTTGGATTAATGGGATTGATTATCATAAAAATCTTAGCACCAGGTTTCTATTCTCGTCAGGACATTAAAACACCAGTAAAAATTGCGATTGCTACATTGATCCTCACACAATTAATGAACCTTGCGTTTATTGGTAGCTTAAAACATGTGGGGCTAGCGCTCTCAATTGGTATTGCGGCGTGTTTTAATGCCTCTATGTTGTTTTGGCAGATCCGTAAGAAAGATATCTATCAGCCTTTAGCGGGTTGGCCTATGTTCTTATTAAAACTTGTTATTGCGCTTGCCGTAATGGGTGGGGTATTAGCTGGAATGCTGTGGATCATGCCTAGTTGGGATATTGGCAGTATGCTAATGCGTATTTTTACGCTTGTTATTAGTTGTAGTCGTTGGAGCAGGAAGTTATTTTGTTGCACTGTATGCCCTAGGGATTTAGACCTCGTCATTTCTCACTACGTGCTTTTATAGCGGATAACACAGATCCCTCGCTTTTTATA
>NZ_MIIZ01000576.1:0-23547 GCF_001743005.1 Shigella sp. FC1967
GTGCGAAGATTTAGCCACAAGCTCGGTATTAGCCCATTTAGGGCCAGAGCCGCTTTCGGATGAATTTAATGCTGAATATCTCTATCAACAATCGAAAAATAAAAAAAACAGCCATAAAACCATGGCTAATGGATAATAAATTAGTGGTGGGTGTCGGTAATATTTATGCTAACGAAGCGCTATTTTCATCGGGGATTATGCCAGATAGAAAAGCCAGCAGTTTAACGCAAGAAGAGTGTGAGGTTCTGGTAACGGCGATTAAGCGAGTCTTAACCCGCTCCATTGAGCAAGGGGGAACAACACTTAAAGATTTTCTGCAGTCTGATGGTAAACCGGGTTATTTTGCGCAAGAGCTATTTGTTTATGGTCGTAAAGATAAACCTTGTTTGATTTGTGGACATGCTATTGAAAGTATCAAACAAGGGCAACGTAGCACATTTTTCTGCCGACATTGCCAACATGGTGAAACTGAGCGCTAAATTTTACCCAGTTTTTTTAGCATGGCGGTGGTGACGACTTCAGGTAAAAAGGTTGAGACATCACCATCATGGCGTGCTACATCTTTAATTAAAGATGAAGAGACAAATGAAAGATTTTGAGATGGCAATAAAAATACACTATCAAGATCGGGTGCAAAATGTCGATTCATATTGGCGAGTTGCCATTCATATTCAAAGTCAGAAACGCTGCGGACACCACGAATTAAAATGGTTGCTTGTTGTTGCTTAGCAAAATTCGCCATTAGTTCACTAAACCCCACCACTTCAACATTGGATAAATGGCTTGTGACTTCTTTTGCTAAATTAACGCGCTCTTCTAAAGTAAACATCGGGTTTTTACGAGCACTATCGGCAATTGCTAATAAAACGGTATCAAACATACCAGCCGCACGCGTTAAAATATCAATATGACCATAAGTGATAGGATCAAAGGTTCCGGGGTAGATAGCTTTATTTTTCATGATTGATCGTCTTTTGGCTGAGTTCCCATAAAGAAGCATATTTATTAAAGGTATACTGTGCGTTAACAAATGCCAGTATTAATCCCTGTTTTCCATCTAAAAACCCCATTCTTAACAACCATGTCTTAAAAAAAGCGCCTACGGTATGGCTTAAAATTGAGCCGAAACTGACTTTTTTACCTTGTTGATGGCGTTCTTTTGCCCATTCGGTAGCATATTTTAGCTGTTTTTGCTGAAACGCCATAAGATCGCGGCAAGTAAGATGCAGAAGATCACCTTGTAAGGTTTTAACGGTCGCGCCTTGGGTTTCTAATGATTCATGAACTAAATTGTCGTTATATTGGTAATGTTCACGAGCATATAAACGGGTCACTTTATCGGGATACCAACCGCTGTGTTTCATAAACCGCCCCATAAATAAATTACGGCGAGCGCAGTTATAAACAACATGTTGCTCTTCAGGCTGTTGTAATACAGTTTGAATGCTCGTTTTTAGTTCAGGTGTGACACGCTCATCACTATCAATCATAAAAATATAATCGCCAGTGGCATATTGTTGCGCCAGTTGACGTTGTTTACCAAAACCTGGCCACTCACTGTTGACAAAGACTTTCGCCCCTCTCTCTGTCGCAATACGACACGTATCATCTTGGCTACCTGAATCTAACACAATGATTTCATCAGCCCATTGTACAGAGTCTAAGCACTCGCCAATGACATCAGCGACATTTTTACTGATCATCACCACAGAAAGGCGCTGACTTTGGCTCATTAGTGACTCCGAGGGGGAAGATAAGGTGAAAGTAAGGTAAGTAAACGCAGTAATGCCCCTTGATTCTCATGAAGCACTTCAACAGCGTGGCGACCATAGTAACGACGATAATCTTCATCATTAAGTAGTGAGGCAATAGCTGTTGCCATGGATCCACTGTCTGTTACAGTAATTAACCCTTCTGCTTGATCAAGTTTGGCACAGATATTTTTAAAATTAAAAGTATGGGGCCCCATAATCACAGGGATAGCGTGAGCGGCGGCTTCTAACGGATTATGACCTCCACGCTCAACCAAACTCCCCCCAACAAAGGCTAAATCTGCAATACCATAGAGCAACATCAGCTCCCCCATCGTATCGCCAATAACCACTTGGGTTTGTGTATCAGGTACAGCATCCGTGCTTCGTAAGGTATATTTTAATCCTGCTTCGCGTGTTAACTGTTCCGCTTTAGGAAAACGCTCTGGGTGGCGAGGCACTAAAATGAGCAAAAGCTGCGGAAACTGGGTCAGTAGCTTTTTATGTGTCTCTAAAATAATGGTTTCTTCACCTTCATGGGTGCTCGTTGCTATCCAAACTGGGCGATGAGCAGCCCATTGGCGACGTAACGCAACGGCTCTAGCGGCTAATTCTGGAGTGACAGAGATATCAAATTTTAAGCTACCCGTGACATGTAAATGCGAACGTTTGAGCCCTAACTCGATAAAACGTTCACCATCTTCCTGATTTTGAGCGGCAATTAAGGTGATTTTTTGGAGCATCGTTTTGACAAAACTGCCTAATTTCTGATAACCCGCCGCAGAGCGTTCAGATAAACGGGCATTAGCGATAATCAACGGGATTTTTCGTTGATGCAGTTTTGAAATTAGATTAGGCCATAACTCCGTTTCCATAATGATCACCAGTTTCGGGTCAACTGTATTAAGAAAACGATTAACTGACCCCGGTAAATCATAAGGAAGATAGACATGATACACATCATCACCAAATGCAGAACGAACTCGCTCTGAGCCAGTTGGTGTCATGGTAGTGACCGTAATAGGTAAATCAGGATAGTGATGACGTAGAGCGCGAACAAGTGGTACTGCGGCGAGTGTTTCACCGACAGAAACGGAATGTAACAATATCCCTTGAGGCACGACTTTGCCTTTGCAAAAGCCATAGCGTTCTCCCCACCGTTTACGGTAGGCGGGTGCTTTACGGCTACGTAATAAAAGACGTAACCAAATTAGAGGTTGAATAAGGTAAAGAAGTACCTGATATAAACGCAACAACATGCTATCAAATTCACTTATCTAAACGAACGCTTATAGTATCACACTGTGTGGGATAAAGTGTGTAAAACAAGTAAGCACGGATTAAGGAATTAAAGCGATATACTGCTTTAAAATATGGTTTAGTTCAAATTTTGCATAGGATGACGGCAATATTTGAGGTGGTGAATAATATGCAAGACGAAGTTTTTCTGCGAGAGCGTTGCTATCCATGGTAGAGAGGTAATCAGAAAGTTCGTCTGTCATAATTTCGCTGACTCCACCCGGGCATCGAGTACTGACAATAGGTGTTCCGCAAATTAAAGCTTCAATTAACACCGTAGGAAGTCCTTCACTATCAGAACTTAATGCGACGACTTTCGCATCTTTAATCGCAGGGAGCGGATTAGAGATAAAGCCAGCGAGTACAACCTTTTGTGTTAGGTTGAGTTGTGCTATTTGTGCTTCTAATTTTTGTTTAATTGCAGGCATTCCTTCACCTAAAAGGATTAATTGGCAAGGTAAATCTGCTTTAGCAAAGGCTTCAATTAATCGGTCTTGTCTTTTTACTTCATGTAGTCGACCTACATGTAAAATATACTCTTGTTGAGTAAATGGATTCGGAAGGGTGGCTTTTTGTTGTATTTCTTCAATATTAAAAGGGTTATAGATAGTTTTTAATTGACGAGCATGAATACCAATTGCATTGATTAAATCATCTTTAACTGCATTAGAGACACAAACGAGATTTTTATCTTTGTAAACCCGTTGAATTTTGGTTTTTTTCAACCAATATGAAAATCCTGATTTATTGCCAAGATAAGATTGAGAGTAAATGCCATGAATACAGTACCAAACATTACATTTTTTTAGTTGTTTGGCGCGACAAACAATACGGTCTGTTTTATGTAAGTTTGAAAGAACAAGTGCTGGACGCCCTTTTTTAGCAAAAAGTTGTGTCAGTACATTATCAAGTGATTTTGCTCTGCGCGAGATTTCTGTCAATTTCCTGAAAATACCACGATAGTTATCATGATCAACAATATAATCAATAAAATCAGGTAGTTCATACGCTAATTTATTATGTAAGGATAGTAATGTGACTTGATATCCCGCTTGATGAAAGCCATTAGCTAACCTGAGCGTGACATTTTCAGCACCACCACCGGGTAATCCATCAATAATAAAAAGTATATGTTGTTGACTCACAAGGCTAATATCCGTTTATAAAGTGAAATAAGCTCGCCTGACAATCGTTGTGGTGTATAAGGGAGGATAGTCTCTCTTGCCACTTGTGACATTTCTGTCCACGCTGTATTTTTTGGGATCTGTACAATTGCATTAGTTAACGCTGAAATATCTAATGCATCACAAACAAATCCATTTTTACCATTTTGAATAAATTCTGCACCACCACAGGTTGTTGAGGTGATCACAGGTAAACCGCACGATAATGCCTCAAGAATAACATTAGGGAAAGGATCGTAAAGAGTAGGAAGAAGCAATGCATCCGCCATTTGATAAAAATCGAGCGTTTTTTTCTGCATACCTAAAAAGAAAATACGCTGTTTACAACTTAATTGTGTCGCGAGTTGTTCGTATTTTTGCTGATTTTTATCATTTCCAACAACTAACAATATCGCTGGTGTCTTTGCGATTGCTGAAATAGCAGCCGCTAACCCTTTACGTTCAAAACCTGATCCTACATAAATAAAGCAAGGCACATCTTGTGGAATATTATATTGCGTCTTTAATCTTTGTTTTTGAGAATTTGTCGCAGGTACGAAAACATTATGGTCAATTGCATTGTAAATGACAGTTATTTTATCGGCAGGGACACCAAAATCCTCAATAATCTCGTTTTTTACCATCTGTGAATTACAGATAACCTGTTTTAATGCCGGATCAGCATACATCTCTTTTTCTGCATTCATAACATAGCGATGGTATCTATCATAAAATAACCAACGACCTTTCCACTTCGGTAAAATTCGTTGGCGTTGTAATAACCATCGGCGATGTACACCATCACCCGCACGAAAAATATCACAACCAGCGATACGTTCATGACTCTGGACAATATCAAAATGATGTTCTTGCCAATATGCTCTAGCGGCTCTAGCGAAACCAGATTCTCGGCTAATTCGGCCTAATTTTCGAGGGTTACATAAATGAATATGCCAATCAGGGTGAGTTTCACCTTGCCATTCTCGCGTGATCACATTGAGTTCAAGATCATCGTGTGATAACGCATCTAATGCGCGGGCAATAAAGCGTTCTGCTCCACCATCAGGGCGATATTTTTGTCGAACAATGGCGAGTCGTAATGGGTGATTCATTAAGATAAATGCCTTATAGCTGTGTTGTAAACTACCTCAACAGGAATAGCAGAAAGATAACGTTGTTGGGTATCTGTTTTTATATGATCTGGGTGTGGAATATCGCCATAATTACCCGCCCATATTGTTTCACCTACCGCTTGCCAAGGGTGCCAATGTTCAAGTTTAGATGAGCCAAAAAGAGCTACTAAAGGCGTTTTGAATGCCGCAGCCATATGCATTGCGACAGAATCAACACCGATAAAAAGTCCTGCATTATCAATTAATACCGCAAGTTGAGATAAAGAGGTTTGCCCTGCTAAAACCGTTATCGCTTCTTTGTTTGGGCATTGTGCCAAAATTGTTTCTATCATCTCTAATTCTTTCGCTTCTGGGCCTGAAGTTAAAACCACGGAATAATGGCTTTGCTGAAGCGATGTAATTAAATTTGCCATTTTATCTTCATCCCAGCATTTGAAAAACCAGCGAGATGTTGGTTGTATCACGATATAGTTTTTAGGGAGATGATGTTTTTCAATCGTTTCAGTTAACCACTGTTTATCGGCTTCGCTATAAGCCATCATAACATCCGAAAGAAGAGGAATATTAAGTGGAGCAAGGATACTCAGATTTTGTTCAACCGTATGGAGTTGCCCATGATCAGCGGTAGAGACAATCATGTTATGACATTTTTGCCAAAACTGACTGTTTTTACGCTTTTCAAACTCAAAACCTAAACGAACCTGTGCTTTAGTGATTAAAGCAAAAATGGCCGCTTTCCATTGGTCGGCTAAATTTACCACGAGATCATAGTGTTGCTTTTGTAATGTTCGACCCAGTTGCCACTCTTTCTTGATACGAGTGAATTTACCTTGGTATTTCCAATTGCGATCCAGATAATAAATATTATTTATTAATGGATTATGCTCAAGCATAGGCAGTGTTTCTTTGTATAATAAAACATCAATCGTTGCATTAGGATAAGCTGATTTTAATGAGTGTATAACGGGTGTCGTTAATAACATATCTCCATGATGTTGGAGCTTTATAACCAGTATTCTATTAAATGATTGATTTATATTAGTCATAATTACTTTAGCTTGAGTGAGATATCTTGATTGTAAACAAAACAACTAAATGCATCCACAAAACCTAATCTATATTGATTGAATTGATGTTTTCTACTGCATACCATAGTATTAAATATAAATCAGTTAGCCTATTATCCATTAATTGGCAGGGTATGCATGAAAAAACCAGCATTTATTATCACATTAGATACCGAAGGCGATAATCTTTGGGAAAATGAGTGTAACCAAATTACCACTCAAAATACGCATTTTCTTCCCCGTTTTCAGCAACTTTGCGAACGTTTTCATTTTAAACCTGTTTGGCTAACAAATTACGAAATGGTGATGGATGAAGCGTATATCGAGTTTGCTCGCGATGTGATTGCCCGTAATACGGGTGAAATTGGTATGCACTTACATGCATGGAATAGCCCGCCACTCACGCCTTTAACCGATGATGATTTACGTTATCAGCCTTATTTAATTGAATACCCTAAAGCGCAAATGCGAGAGAAAATCGCATTAATGACCCACCTGCTAGAAGAGAAACTGCAAACTAAAATGTTAAGCCATCGTGCAGGTCGCTGGGCATTTAATGAGATTTATGCACAACTTCTGGTTGAATTTGGTTATCAAGTTGATTGCTCTGTCACACCTAAAGTGGATTGGCGTTTTACTAAAGGCGACCCCGCACAAGTGGGTGGTACTAATTACACTGATTTTCCAAGCCACGCTTATTTTATGGATCTCGATGATATCAGTAAAACAGGAAATTCAACGTTGCTAGAAGTGCCAATGAGTATTCAATATAAGCACTCGCCTTTAATGAATAAAGTGAAGCAGGGTTACGATAAATTAAGAGGCAAGCAACGAGCACCATCGGTTAATTGGTTACGCCCTAAAGGTGGTAATGCCCAACAGATGATTGAAGTTGCTGAAAAATCGTTAGCACAGGATCATGACCATATTGAGTTTATGTTGCATTCATCTGAATTTATGCCGGGTGGTAGTCCAACATTCCGAACTGAACAGGAAATCGAAGGGCTTTATGAAGATTTAGAAACATTATTTAGTTTCTTGTCAGATAAAGTACAAGGCATGACGTTAGCTGAGTATTATCAAAGTAAGGTGCAGGCAAAATAAGATGAAGTTAAAGAAATTAAAATGGGTGCATAACTTCCTAAATATGTATAACCCACTTTTTGGTAAGATGAAAAAAACAGAGACATTTTCATCGGACCTTCAATTTAACAGTATTCTTATTTTTTCTACGACAGCGCTGGGCGATTTTATGTTTAATACTCCCGCGATAAGAGCGATCCGAGCGCACTACCCTAATGCACATATTACATTGGTTTCCAGTGAGAAAAATAGGTTATTAGTTGAAAACTATGATCAAATAGATAGCGTAGTTTATTGGGATAATAAGATAAAAAATTTACTTCCCATTGCTTTACAGGCAAAAAAATACAAGCCTGAATTAGCGATAATTCTCCATTCTCATCTCCCTTATGATGTGTTATTTGCTGTGATGGCGGGCTGTCAGTATATTTTACGTAATACGTTTCACGTTATTCCTACATGGTTTCAAAAATGGATTGTTGCCGATCATCAGCCTTCGAATTGCCATGTTATTCAAAGCAAACTTAATATTATTCGCTATTTAGGGATAGATAGCACGGATACAAGGATGGAGCTTCCTTGTGATATAAAGCAATTAATTAAAAGTGAAAATGCTATTGTGGGCTTTCAGATGGGGGCATCAACGCAAGAGCGTAGATGGCCGGTTAAATACTTTGTTGAATTAGCGCAGAAGCTTATTGATAGTAAACCCACAATACAAATTAAATTAATAGGCTCTCCGAGAGAACTAGAATTACCTGAAGCCTTTTTTTCATTGTTACCAGAAAAATATCATAACAATATTGAAAACCTAATAGGTAAAACCTCATTACCTGATCTATTAAGCCAAATAAAAATAATGGATGTATTAGTCACAGGTGATACAGGACCTCTGCATTTAGCGATTACATTACAGCGCCCAACAGTGAGTTTATTTGCAACAGCCGATCCTAAATGGACGGGACCTTATCAAGATCTTCATTTACATACTATTATCAATAAGAAGCCGAGCCCAAATGAGGGCATTCAGGCATCAATGGATCTTATTACCGTTGATGAAGTTTTTGATGCCGTCAATCAAACCCTAAAAAACGAATAACCTTTTAGGGTTTAATTAGACTAAATATTGAGTGTCTTGATAATTTGTTGTGGGCTTATTTCTCTAATATCCCCACCTTCTGCTTTTATCGCCGTTTGGGCTTTACCGTAACCACCGATTAAACCGGGATCGGTAGGGCCAAACAAGGTGATATTCGGTTTATCTAATGCGGCAGTTAGATGGCTTAATCCGGTATCGACAGAGACGACACTTCTTGCCCCCGCAATCACTTGAGCAACATCCGCGAGTGACATTTTGGGCAAGACATCGACATAGTCAAAATCTGCGGCTAAACGCATAGCCCGTTGATACTCATGCTCTGCACCCCAAGGCAATTTAATACGTAATCCTGAATCAGCAAGTAGGGCGATTAATTCTCGCCAATAGGATTCTGGCCAATGTTTCTCATCACGTGTTGTTGCATGCAAGAATACTAAATAAGGGCGTTCATCAAAGGCGGGAAGAGCGAGAAAATGCGATGCTATCCCATAATCACCTTGAGATGGTGGAATGGGATAATTTAAGCTTAAGGCAAATAGTTGGCGAATACGTTCAACCGCATGCATTTTTTTACTGACATCGTGGCGAATATCGTAAAAGAAACTGGCTAAAGGCTCACGAGCACTTTGACGAGAATAGCCATGTTTAGTGCCTTTGGCATATCGAGTGACTAAAAAGGCGCTTTTCAGTAAACCTTGTGCATCAATCACGGCATCGTAATGATGCGCTTGTATAGTGCGACGAAATTGCGTACGTTCAGCACGAATAGGCGCACTAAACCAATTTTTACGCCAACGGCGTATTGCCACAGGAATAACCGTATCAACAGCTTGATGCCAGCTTGGAATTTGTGCAAAACCTTCTTCAACAGCCCAATCAAAACGGATCTCAGGGTACGCGTTTATAGCATCGGTTAATGCAGGTAACGTATGTAACACATCCCCCATGGAAGAGGTTTTAACAATTAATACCCGTTTCACGCTGATGGCTCCATTGACAGCAAATGTTCAAGCTCGGTAAACACCTTCTCGGGCTGAATATCAATTAAGCTTTGGTGATAGCCTTGTTCAGCATCCCCTTTACGCACTTTGTGATAACCCGTAATTAAACGGATCACACGCGCTTTATGGGATAACGGTGGCGTAAAATCAGGGCTACTTGGGCCGTAAAGGGCGACTAATGGGCGTTCCAACGCAGCAGCTACATGCATTAGACCAGAGTCATTACTGACGACAGCTTTACAAGATGCAATGAGGTTGACGGCTTGTTCAAGGCTGGTTTCGCCAGCAAGATTAAAACAGGCTTCACGCGCATCAGATGTTAGGGCTTGTTTTATCTCTTCGCCAGCCTCTTTGTCTTTTTGAGAGCCAAAAAGGAAAATCTGATAGCCTTGTTCAGCAATTAATTTCTGCGCTAAAGCAGCATAATGATAATGAGGCCAACGCTTAGCAGGACCAAATTCAGCGCCAGGGCAAAAACCAATTGCAGGGCGTTGGGTCGATAATGAAAATTGGCTCAATGTGGTAGAGATATCGCGTTCTGTAACGGATAACTTAGGCCAAAGCAGAGGTTGAGGTAAATCTGTCGCCTTTTGTACTTTTTGCTTGTCATAAGCTAGCGCGACATAGCGTTCAACCATCAAAGGAAATGCAGCTTTATCTAAAGGTCGCAAATCATTTAATAGACCATAACGCATCTCTCCGCGCCAACCTGTGCGTTTAGGAATATCTGCAAAGAAAGGGACTAATGCAGATTTAAACGAGTTAGGTAATACATAAGCATGCGTGTAACCATTATCTCTTAACTGTTTTCCTAAACGGCGACGTTCACCAATGGCTAATGCACCATGACCTAACGGCATAGGAATGGCATTATCTACTTCTGGCATCTTGTCTAATAATGGACGGCACCAAGCAGGTGCCATCACATCAATAGTTGCCGCAGGATGTAATGCTTTCAATGTACGATAAAGGCTTTGAGACATCATCATGTCCCCGACCCATGAAGGCCCTACCACAAAGATTTTCATAAACAGCGATTACTTACCTTGATTTAACCATTGCATATAAAGCTCTACGCCTTCAGCAACTGTTTTAAAAGGTGCGGTATAACCCGCTTTACGTAAATTCGTCAGATCAGCTTGAGTAAAGGCTTGGTAACGACCTTTTAATTTCTCTGGAAACTCAATATGTTCGATAGAGAGATCTTTATCTTTATGATGGGCAATAACGGCATCAGCAACAGCTTGGAATGACTCAGCGCGACCGGTACCACAGTTAAAAATACCGGATACATTATTGCGCCAGAACCATAAATTAACCGCAGCAACATCACCCACATAAATAAAGTCGCGTTGGAAGGTTTCGCTACCTTCAAATAATTTTGGATTTTGGCCTGCATTGACTTGGTTATTTAAATGGAATGCAACACTTGCCATGCCGCCTTTATGTCCTTCACGAGGGCCATAAACATTAAAATAACGGAAGCCACAAATCATCGATTCAGCTTCAGGTAAAATCTGACGTACATATTCATCGAATAAGAATTTTGAATAACCATAGACATTTAACGGTGCTTCGTATTTTCTCTCTTCAATAAAGTTATCTGTACGACCACCATAAGTAGCAGCAGAAGAGGCGTATAAGAAAGGAATTTGACGATCTAAACAGTAGTGGAGTAGCTCTTTAGAATATTGATAGTTGTTATCCATCATATATTTGCCATCCCACTCAGTGGTAGATGAGCAAGCGCCTTCATGGAAAACCGCATCAATATCGCCAAAATCATCACCAGCTACAATGCTAGCAATAAAATCTTCTTTATCCATGTAATCGGTAATATTCAGATCGACCAAATTCACGAACTTGGTGCCATCTTTAAGGTTATCAACAACCAATATATCGGTATAACCTTCATCATTTAATGCTTTAACAATATTGCTGCCGATAAAACCTGCACCGCCCGTGACGATAATCATGTGGCTACCCCTTCATATAAAAATCTAAAAATTAGCTCTAGGTCTATAATAACACTGAACAGCATTAACGGTAGTCTTCATCACAGAATAACAGGCTGAAAAAACGCTAAAAAACAGAGTGTGTATTAGTGATCTTAGTTACATAAATAACATTATTTATTTACATTTGTCGTTTTTAATAGGACAAAGGAATAGAATAAGAAACAATAACGACTACATTATAATCAAAAATGTATGTTACGTCTTTTCGCCCTGCGGTCTTAGGAGAAAGTATGTCCACCCACTCTTTCTATCAACAAATTAATCAACAACTCGAACAAACTCGTCAAGATGGCCTCTTTAAAAATGAGCGCATTATCACTTCTTCACAAAGTGCGGATATCGCGGTTGCTGATGGAAGCCATGTGATTAACTTCTGTGCTAATAACTATCTCGGTTTAGCCAATCATCCCAAACTGATTGAAGCGGCAAAAGCAGGAATGGATAGCCACGGTTTTGGTATGGCGTCGGTTCGTTTTATTTGTGGTACTCAAGATTCACATAAAACATTAGAAAATAAAATTGCAGAATTTTTAGGTATGGAAGATGCCATTTTGTATTCATCTTGCTTTGATGCGAATGGTGGATTATTTGAAACATTAATGGGACCTGAAGATGCGATTATTTCTGATGCCTTAAACCATGCTTCTATTATTGATGGTGTGCGTTTATGTAAAGCAAAACGTTATCGCTACGCGAATAACGATATGGCAGAACTGCGCACGCAACTTGAAAAAGCGAAAGCTGATAATGCTCGCCACATTATGATCGCCACTGACGGTGTATTTTCAATGGATGGTGTGATTGCCGACCTAAAATCTATCTGTGATTTAGCGGATGAATTTGGTGCTTTAGTGATGGTCGATGATTCGCATGCTGTGGGGTTTGTTGGTGCTCAAGGCCGGGGAACTCATGAGTATTGTGATGTGATGGGTAGAGTTGACATTATCACGGGCACTTTAGGTAAAGCATTAGGTGGTGCATCAGGTGGTTATACCGCAGCACGTAAAGAAGTGGTTGAATGGTTACGTCAACGTTCTCGTCCTTATTTATTCTCTAACTCGTTAGCACCTGCGATTGTCTCGGCCTCTATTGCGGTCTTAGATATGCTCAAATCAGGTGATGAGATCCGTGCTCGTTTATGGCGCAATGCTTCACTTTTCCGTGAAAAAATGAGTGCGGCGGGTTTTACATTGGCGGGCGCAGATCATGCCATTATTCCAGTCATGTTAGGAGAGGCTAAATTAGCCCAAGAGTTTGCAGCACGCTTACTTGATGAAGGGATTTATGTGACAGGATTTTTCTATCCTGTTGTACCGCAAGGACAAGCACGTATTCGTACCCAAATGTCGGCAGCACACACGACTGAGCAAATTGAGCGTGCAGTGGCGGCATTTATCAAAATTGGCAAAGAACTTAATGTGATTGCATAAGGTTACTCTATGAAAGCACTGTCAAAATTAAAAGCACAAGAAGGTATCTGGATGACTGATGTTCCAGTACCTGAGCTTGGTCATAACGATGTGATGATCAAAATTCGCAAAACAGCAATTTGTGGCACTGATGTTCATATTTATAACTGGGATGAGTGGTCACAAAAAACGATCCCTGTTCCTATGGTTGTCGGTCATGAATATATCGGTGAAATTGTTGCAATAGGGCAGGAAGTGAAAGGCTTTAATATTGGTGATCGTGTCTCGGGTGAAGGGCATATCACTTGCGGTCATTGTCGCAATTGCCGTGGTGGTCGTACACATTTATGTCGTAATACCATTGGTGTGGGTGTAAATCGCCCAGGCTGTTTTGCTGAATATCTGGTTATCCCTGCCTTTAATGCATTTAAAATCCCAGATAATATTTCTGATGAATTAGCCGCTATTTTTGATCCCTTTGGTAATGCTGTTCATACCGCATTATCTTTTGATTTAGTGGGTGAAGATGTGCTGGTTTCTGGCGCGGGTCCTATTGGGATCATGGCGGCTGCAATTTGTAAGCATGTTGGCGCTCGTCATGTGGTGATCACCGATGTTAATGAATATCGGCTTGATCTTGCAAGAAAAATGGGTGTTACCCGAGCCGTAAATGTCAGCAAAGAAAACTTAATCGATGTGATGAAAGAATTGGGTATGACAGAAGGCTTTGATGTTGGTCTAGAAATGTCAGGTGCGCCACCTGCGTTTCGTACCATGCTTAATACCATGAACCATGGTGGTCGTATTGCGCTGTTGGGTATTCCTCCTTCGGATATGGCTATTGATTGGGGACAAGTTATCTTTAAAGGACTGTTTATTAAAGGTATCTACGGTCGTGAGATGTTCGAAACATGGTACAAAATGGCGGCACTTATCCAATCGGGCCTTGATCTCTCGCCGATTATTACGCATCAATTTCCTATTGATGAATTCCAAAAAGGCTTTGATATCATGCGCTCAGGTCAATCAGGTAAAGTCATTTTAGATTGGCAGTAATATGCGGTAATTAAGCGAAAAAAGAGCCTTAATAGGCTCTTTTTTATTGCGTTATTTTTCAACTTCACCGATTTCTTCGTTCGGAGTAGGTGTATTCGGTATTTTCTTTTTTTTCTGATGCGCTAAATCCACGTGATAATGTATTAATTAGTGTACTTTTTTTTCATCGAGATAATTGCTTCTTGCGCGGGTTTTAACCAAGACGCAGGTTTTGGCGCTTTGGGTTGTTCTGTGGGTGGGATAACTTTAGGTGGTTCTGGTTGTATCGGTTTTTCTGTTTGTGGCTTTAATAGTGTACTCGGTGCAACCAGTTGAATATCAGCGGGTAATAAAGGTAACTGTTGTTGTAATGCGCTAACCGTTGAAGGATGAGGATGTCCGATAGCAATAGCGGAGCCGTTTTTTCGCGCTAAAGCTATCGCGCGATTAAGCTGTTGTCTGGTTTCGGCTTCTGTTTGTACGTTATCGAGAAAAACATGGCGACGTAAAGAGGGAACACCCGCCGCTTTTGCTGCAATGGCTGCTTGTGTATTACCAATGGTTACGCTATCTAAAAAATAGAGATTTGAGTGATTCAGCGCTTTAATGACTCTATCCATTGCTTGCCTATCGGATGTCATCGCACTGCCCATATGGTTATTCATACCGACAGCGTAAGGAACATTACTGATAGCATGCTGAATAATTCGATTAATTTCAGCCTGATCCATGGAAGGTTTGAGGGTATCACGCTCTAGTGGTTGTTTGCTAATGGGAGCCATTGGCATATGGATCAAAATTTCACGCCCTTGTGTATGTGCTTTAGTCGCCATTTCTTTACCATGAGGAGAATCAGGCAAAATGGCGATAGATACTGCTGTAGGAAGTTGTAAAACTTGGTTATCTTCTTTTTTCCGATAACCAAAATCATCAATTACAATGGCTAATTTTGCTGCAAACGCAGGCGTACTCACAACCAGACTTAGCAACATTAGACTAAGTAAAAAAGAGTGCTTGCGTTGTAATGTGCCAAGTAATTTCAAACCTACCTCCCAAGCCAAGGAACAGGGTTCACTGCTTTTCCTTGACGTCTGATTTCAAAATAGAGTGCTGAACGCTCTTGTCCACCACTGTTACCGACTAAAGCAATAGGTTGGCCTGCTTTAACTTGTTGACCCACATTCACTAAAGCACTTTGGTTATAACCATAAAGGCTCATATCACCTTTACCATGTTCAACCACAACCACTAAACCATAACCTTGAAGCCAATCGGCTAATAACACTCGCCCATCAGCAATAGCTTTTACTTCCGTACCTTGTGCCGCAGGTATTACAATACCTTTCCAACGTAATTCACCAGAGCCAGAAATAGATTCACCAAAACGGTGTAATAAAGTACCTCTGATTGGCCAAATCGCTTGTCCCGCAGGTTTACCTAAACCACCTGTACGTGACATCAATGACTGCTCTTCGGCGGTGGGTTTATAGGTTGAACCGCGCTGTTGGGCTTCCCGCTGTTTAGCTGCAATACGTGCCGCCTCTCGGGCTTCACGTTCTGCACGAGCTTTGGCTTCACGCTCTGCTTGAGCAATTTTATTTCTTAATTGCGCTTCGTTAGCTCGCATTGTCGCTAAGTTTTTCTGATCTGCTTTTAAGGTTGATTCAAGTTGAGTCAGTGTTTTTTGTCTAGCGGCTAATGCATTATCCAGCTTTTGTTTTTCTTGCTGTTGTTTGGTTAAGACTTGCTTTTGTTCGTTCTGTTTTGCTTGTTGCGCTGCTTTTTCGGCTTCAAGTTCTTTTGAGGTTTGCGCCAGCTCTGTCATTGTTTCTTTGCGAGCATCATTAATATAGCTGTAATAGGCTAAGATACGCTCTTCACGCTGACCTTCTTCACCACGAAATAAAAGCTCTATGCCTTGATGTTTACCTTGGCGATAAGCTGCATCCATTTGGCGAGCTAATAATTCTTGTTGAGACTGATACTGTTTTTGTAAGCGTGCAATATTTGCGGTAATGGTTTTTATCTCTTTACCCAATGTTTGTAAGCGGTTTTGGGTTTCATGCACAGAGCGACTCGCATTTGAAATTTGAGTTTCTTGCGTTTTTAACTGATTAAGAAGGGCTGTACGTTGTTTTTGTTGTTCTTGAACCTGTTTCTCTTTTTCTGCGATCGTGGTTTGTAGATCTTTTAGCTGATTGCGGTTATCCGTTAATGTGTTAGCAAAAACAGGGGACGCAGAAAAGAGAGCGGTGCTAATAAGCAACGTGATTAACGGTAAAGAAAATACACGATAAGACGGATGTGTTTTTTTTTGAAGATCCATTTTCTCTGCCATCTGACCCACGTACCTTTCATAACAGTTTGTAAGATTATTTCATGCCATAAAACAACTGACCAGCTAACATGAAATAAAGCCGAAATTTCAGATAATACCTAACAGGTAATCTATTCAATTAATAAGAGATTATAAAGCAATAATCATAGGAGAGAGGAAAAAAGCGGTTTTCTGTGTGACAGCGCAATAGAATATCACGCTGTCCACAAGAGAGATTATTCGACGATAGTACCCCAAAGGTCATATTCGTCTGCATGTTCAATAAGAACGCGGACGATTTGTCCCGGTTCTACATCAAATTGCTCATTGAGGTAAACCGCACCATCAATTTCAGGTGCATCAGCCATACTACGGCCAATCGCCCCCTCTTCATCCACTTCATCAATCATAACAAGCAACACTTTGCCGATTTTCTCTTGCAGGCGTTCCGTCGAAATTTGTTGCTGTAATTGCATAAAGCGGTGATAACGCTCTTCTTTCACGTCTTCAGGTACTTGATCCGCCAGTTCATTTGCTTTCGCCCCGTCAACAGGGCTGTATTTAAAGCAGCCTACGCGATCTAAACGTGCTTCCGTGAGGAAATCCAATAACATTTGGAAGTCTTCTTCTGTTTCGCCCGGAAAACCAACAATAAAGGTAGAACGTAAAGTTAATTCGGGGCAAATTTCTCGCCAGCGTTTTACGCGCTCTAAAGTACGTTCAACAGAGCCTGGACGTTTCATCAGTTTTAAAATTTTAGGGCTAGCATGCTGAAGCGGAATATCCAAATAAGGCAAAATTTTACCTTCTGCCATTAAAGGAATGACATCATCAACATGTGGATAAGGGTAAACATAATGTAAGCGAACCCAAATCCCTAATTTTGCCAGTTGTTCACATAAACTGACCATACTCGTTTTGACTGGCATTCCATCCCAAAAGCCGGTTTGATGTTTAGTATCAACACCGTAAGCCGAAGTATCTTGAGAGATAACCAGTAACTCTTTTACACCTGCATTAACTAATCTCTTGGCTTCACCTAATACTTCACCGATTGGACGACTATCTAGATCACCGCGCATTGATGGGATGATGCAGAATGTACAACGGTGATTACAGCCTTCAGAGATTTTTAAATATGCGTAATGGCGAGGCGTTAATTTTACACCCTGCTCAGGAACCAGGCTGAGAAAAGGATTGTGATCAGGTTTTGGCACATAGTGGTGAATATGAGATAACACTTGCTCATAACTATGAGGCCCTGTGATTTCGAGTACTTTAGGGTGCACTTCACGAATTTGGTTTTCTTTTGCACCTAAACAGCCAGTGACAATGACTTTACCGTTTTCATCGAGTGCTTCACCAATCGCTTCTAGCGATTCTTGTACTGCGCTGTCAATAAATCCACAGGTATTAACGATGACTAAATCAGCATCATTATAGGTAGGAACAACTTGATAACCTTCTGTACGCAGTTCGGTTAGGATACGTTCAGAGTCCACTAAATTTTTAGGACAACCTAATGAAACGAATCCAATTTTAGGCACTTGATTTGTTTGCGACATGCTCGTGTTCTCAATACTTTTAAATAAATAACAGATAGTTGTTGTATCTCAGACAGGTATAAATCTTACGTAAGATGGGCGATTTTATACGTAAGTAGCCACTATTAGGGATGCTGATTTATTAATAGCTTTCCTGAAGAGGGATCCTGTAGAGTAAAAAGGTAACGCCTTTTCATTCATCATTTTTTACGGAACCGGCGCTAATGGTACATAAATCCGTCAATAAAAAAAAATGATTGTTGAGAAACTTTCCGCAAAAATAGAAAGAGAAAAGCAGGAATAGGCTGTAATTGCGTCATGACAAAGGTATACTTTGGCTCTTTGATACTATTTTTAACCAACGAGAGTGATTGCATCCTATGCTGCAAGAAGTAATGCAATTTTTCAACCGGCACACCCTGTTAAGCTTTATCTGGATCGCGTTGCTGGTGGCGGTCATTGTATTGACCTTTAAAGGACTTTTTTTCTAAGACGAAAAATATTTCCCGTACAGAAGCGATTTCTTTGATAAATAAAGAGAATGCGGTGTGTGTTGATATCCGTAGCCGTGATGAATTCCGTAAAGGACACATCATTGATTCTATCAATTTAACGCCTTCTGAAATCAAAAATAATAATATTGCTGAGCTGGAGAAATATAAATCACAGCCAGTTATTGTTGTATCACCATCAGGTATTGAAGGTGCAAAACCTGCAGAAAGCCTAATTAAACTCGGTTTTGAAAAAGTCTTTATTTTAAAAGATGGTCTTTCAGGCTGGAGTGGTGAGAATTTACCACTGGCTAAAGGTAAAAAGTAACGAGCGGGCAGATTGAGTTCTATACTTACTGCTATTCAATTAATAAGGATATAAAAAGGTAAGATTATTATGTCAGAACAGCAAAACCAAGAGATGACTTTTCAAATTCAACGTATCTATACAAAAGATATCTCTTTTGAAGCGCCTAATGCCCCACAAGTTTTCCAAAAAGAGTGGCAACCTGAAGTTAAATTAGATCTGGATACTTCTTCTAATACTTTAGCTGAAAACGTGTATGAAGTTATTCTGCGCGTTACGGTAACTGCAACCATGGATAACGAAACGGCATTCCTGTGTGAAGTGCAACAAGCCGGTATCTTTACCGTTGAAGGTATTGAAGGCACTCAATTAGCACATTGCTTAGGTGCATATTGCCCTAACGTTCTGTTCCCTTATGCTCGTGAATGTATCACTAACTTAGTCAGCCGTGGTACTTTCCCACAACTGAACCTAGCACCCGTTAACTTTGACGCGTTGTTTATGAACTATTTACAACAGCAACAAACTGATGCGGCTAATGAAGGGGCTGAAGAAGCTTAATGAACGCTTCTATGACAGTTATCGGTGCCGGTTCATACGGCACCGCTTTAGCGATTACTTTAGCGCGCAATGGTCATGATGTTGTGCTTTGGGGGCATGATCCTCAGCATGTTGCAGCATTAGAACAAGCACGCTGTAATCAGGCATTTCTGCCCGATGTTTCCTTTCCTGATAGTTTATACATGGAAGCTTCTTTGCAAAAAGCGATAGAAGCCAGCCGTAATATTCTGGTTGTGATCCCAAGCCATGTTTTTGGTGATGTATTACAACAGATCAAACCCTTTTTACGTCAGGATGCACGTGTTGTTTGGGCGACAAAAGGACTTGAGGCTCATACTGGTCGCTTGTTGCAAGATGTAGCGCGTGAAGTATTAGGTAATGAAATCCCGCTCGCAGTGTTATCAGGTCCTACTTTTGCTAAAGAGCTTGCAGCCGGTCTACCTACTGCGATTTCTGTGGCATCAACGGATAATACGTTCTCTGAAGAGCTTCAACAGCTTTTCCATTGTGGAAAAAGTTTCCGAGTTTATAAAAATCCTGATTTTATCGGTGTGCAATTAGGTGGCGCGGTAAAAAAACGTGATTGCTATTGGTGCGGGTATGTCTGATGGTATGGGCTTTGGTGCCAATGCGCGTACAGCGCTGATCACCCGTGGTCTTGCTGAAATGAGCCGTTTAGGTAAAGCATTAGGTGCAGATGCTGCAACCTTTATGGGAATGGCGGGTTTGGGGGATTTAGTTTTAACCTGTACCGATAACCAATCTCGTAATCGTCGATTTGGTATGATGCTAGGTCAAGGTTTGGATGTTGATACGGCGCAAGAGAAAATCGGGCAGGTCGTTGAAGGTTATCGTAACACTAAAGAAGTGCGTGCATTAGCTGAACAGGTGGGTGTTGAAATGCCTATCACCGAACAGATCTACCAGATTTTATATCAGCATAAAGATGCCAAAGAAGCGGCATTATCTTTATTAGGTCGTGCAACGAAAGATGAGATAGACAGCAATCTGTTCTAAGTCTATTTTAGGTAGTTAGTTAGTTATTTATTTCTGTTTTAAACATAAGAAGCCTAAGTATTTACTTAGGCTTCAATGTAAAAAGAATGAGAGTGAGTATGTCGCTAGAAGAACTAAAAAGAGTCTGGGATCATATTAAAAATGAAGCAAGATGTTTGGCAGATTGCGAGCCAATTTTGGCGAGTTTCTTCCATGCGACATTACTCAAGCATGAAAACTTAGGCAGCGCCTTAAGTTATATGTTGGCGAATAAGCTAGCAACTCAAACTATGCCTGCAATTGCTGTGCGTGAGATTGTTGAAGAAGCCTATCGCAGTGATCATTCTATGATTGAATCGGCGGCTTATGATATTTCAGCTGTCCGTTTACGCGACCCCGCGGTTGATAAATACTCCACACCCCTGCTTTATCTAAAAGGTTTCCATGCCTTACAAGCTTATCGCATAGCGCATTGGTTATGGGGGCAAGATCGTAAAGCACTTGCTGTTTATCTGCAAAACCAGATTTCTGTGACTTTTGGGGTTGATATTCATCCAGCGGCACGCATTGGTCACGGTATTATGCTCGATCACGCAACAGGTATTGTGATTGGTGAAACGGCTATCGTAGAGAACGATGTTTCTATTTTACAATCTGTCACCTTAGGGGGAACCGGTAAAACGTGCGGTGATCGCCATCCTAAAGTGCGCGAAGGTGTAATGATTGGTGCAGGTGCTAAAATACTCGGTAATATTGAGATTGGTCGCGGTGCCAAAATTGGCGCGGGATCCGTGGTATTACATGAAGTACCGGCACATACTACGGTTGCGGGAGTACCGGCTCGCATTGTCGGTAAGCCGACCAGTGACAAGCCTTCACTCGATATGGATCAACACTTTAATGGTGTAGTACCGGGTTTTGAGTGTGGTGATGGCATTTAATGGCATTAACCAAAGTGACACTTTCTGAACTTAAGGTTTGTTTACACGCTGAATATATTGGCGATAACAAGCCTTTTAGTTGGATAAGACTTTTTCACCGCGTTTTTTTCTGCCAACGCTCACGTTATCTGTTTTGGTGGCGTGTCGCTCAATTCTTTTATTTCTCTAAAAACCGGTTTCTTAAAAAATTAGGTATTCGTATTGGTGCTAAAAATAATCGTAAATATTGCAACGATATCTCACTAAGAACGCGTATAGGAAAAGGTCTTTCATTACCACATCCCATAGGGATCGTACTGACTAATTACTGTCAGCTAGGAGAGAATGTAACGTTAATGCAAGGTGTGACTATCGGAGTAAAAGAAAAGGATGGCAAAGCGGATATTCGAGTTGGCAATCATGTTTATATTGGTTGTAACTCATCGATTATCGGTGGAGAGATAGAGATTGGTGATAATGCGGTAATTGGTGCTCATGCATTAGTCTTAAAGGATGTGGGAGAAGGGTGTCGGTATATTACAAAAGTCGTTGCTGAAATCAGGCAACCATCAGAGCAATAAATTAAGTTTTTAGCTATTTGAAATTGAAAAAGCGCTGATCATTATTTGTGATCAGCGCTTTTTGCATTTCAGTCTTTTAGTAATGCACCAGGATAACCTAATTGACGCCATGCTTCAAAAACCACAACGGCAACTGTATTTGACAGATTCATACTACGGCTATCAGCCAGCATTGGGACTCTGATTTTCTGCTGTGTTGGCATATTATCCAATACATAGGGTGGCAACCCACGCGTTTCAGGCCCAAACAGGAGATAATCGCCATCTTGATAGCTGACATTGCTATGTGCAGGTGTGCCTTTTGTCGTTAACGCAAATACACGGGCACCTGTCGGCGATTGTGCATTATCGGGGTTTAAACCTTCACTTTCTAAAAAAGCATAGTAATCGTGATGCTGTTTAATATCAGCAAACTCACGGTAATCAAGCCCTGCGCGACGTAGACGTTTATCATCCCAAGTAAAACCCAATGGTTGGATCAAATGGAGATGAAAGCCTGTGTTAGCACACAGGCGGATAATATTACCCGTATTCGGTGGAATTTCGGGTTCAAATAAGACGATATTGAGCATATAAAATCGGTTTAATCGTTACCAAAGAGGTCACGAGTATAAACTTTTTCTTCAACATCGTTTAGTGCTGATGACATTCTATTAGTAATAATGACATCAGACATCGCTTTAAACTCATTTAAATCACGCACTAATTTTGAGTTAAAGAAGGTGTCTTCTTTCATTTCTGGCTCATAAATCACTACTTCGATTCCTTTGGCTTTAATGCGTTTCATAATGCCTTGGATAGAAGAAGAACGGAAATTATCAGAGCCAGATTTCATAATTAAACGATAAACACCGACGATTTTGGGTGATTTAGCAATAATAGAGTCTGCAATAAAGTCTTTACGTGTGCGGTTAGCTTCAACGATGGCACTAATAATATTATTAGGAACAGAGTCGTAGTTGGCTAAGAGCTGCTTAGTATCTTTTGGTAAGCAGTAACCACCATAACCGAATGATGGATTGTTATAGTGATTACCAATACGCGGATCTAAGCAGACACCTTCGATAATTTGTCTTGAATTCAGTCCGTAAGATTCGGCATAGCTATCTAGCTCATTAAAGTAAGCAACACGCAGTGCTAAATAAGTATTAGCAAATAATTTAATCGCTTCGGCTTCTGTGGAATCAGTAAAAAGCACATCAATATCTTTCTTTAATGCACCTTGTTGTAAAAGGTCAGCAAATTTTTGTGCCCTTTCTGATTGTTCACCAATCACAATGCGAGAAGGGTATAAGTTATCGTAAAGTGCACGACCTTCACGTAAGAATTCAGGAGAGAAAATAATATTATCCGTATTATATTTTTCTCTCATTTCTTTGGTAAAACCAACAGGGATGGTTGATTTAATAATCATTGTCGTGGTTGGATTATATTCTAAAACATCACGGATCACAGACTCTACTGAGGAGGTGTTGAAATAGTTTGTTTTAGGATCGTAATCGGTTGGTGTGGCAATGATAACAAATTCGGCATCTTTATAAGCGAATTCTTTATCTAATGTTGCCGTAAAGTCGAGCTCTTTGGTTGCTAAAAACTCTTCAATTTCTTTATCTGTAATTGGAGAGATTTTTTTATTCAGTAATTCAACTTTTTCTTTTATTGATATCTAACGCAACCACTTTGTTGTGTTGGGAAAGCAGTATTCCGTTAGATAGACCGACATAGCCGGTACCGGAGATGGTGATTTTCATTTTTTATCCTAACATTATAAA
>NZ_MIIZ01000577.1:0-7430 GCF_001743005.1 Shigella sp. FC1967
GATGTATTTGACTCCGCTGCGGCAAAACTTGAATGCGAAATTATTGAGATGGACGGAGAGCCTGACCATGTGCATCTGTTGGTTGCTTACCCGCCAAAACTGGCGGTCAGTGTGATGGTCAACAATCTGAAATCAGTATCGTCGCGCCTGCTGCGCCAGCAAAACACACATTTACGGACGCAAAGTAAAACGGGACTTTTGTGGTCAAGGTCGTACTTTGTCTGTAGCACCGGAGGGGCAACGATTGAAACACTCAGAGCCTACGTTCAGAGCCAGTCAACGCTTGATTGATCTTTAAAGCCCTGCGGCCTTTTCGCCTTATACCCCCGCCCGCACTGGGCGAGGGTTTACAGCGTTTTTCGCTAAAATAACTTTGCTTATAAAATAGTCAAAAAATTTCGGTTCAGTGGCAGTATTTTTGTAAAATTGTTGATATGCTACTATATAGTTACGTTGTCACGGGATTTTATATGAAATATCAACAATTAGAGAACCTAGAATGTGGCTGGAAATGGGCCTATCTAGTAAAAAAACACCGTGAAGGTGAATTAATTACCCGTTATATAGAAAAAAGTGCCGCTGATGAAGTCGTCGAGCAATTGTTGCTTCTTGAATCACAACCATTAAAAGTTTTAGAGTGGATAGATTTGCATATGAATCCTGATTTATCTAATAGGATGAAGCAAACTATTCGTGCCCGTAGAAAACGCTATTTTAATGCTGAGCATCAACACACACGCAAAAAATCAATCGATTTGACGTTTAAAGTTTGGCAACGCTTATCTGCATTGTCACAGCGAAGAGGGGTCACATTATCAGAAACAATAGTGCAATTAATTGAAGACGCTGAACGAAAAGAACAATACGCATTAAAAGTGCATAGTTTAAAAGATGGGCTTATTGAATTATTAGAACGCGATAAAGAAAAATAAGTGACATTGCTTTTGGTCTATTGGTTTTGATTATTTATTTTTATCGTCGTTTTGTTCTCTATTTTTATTGTGATATTTCATACCTATCTGCAAATCTTTTTAGTTTTATATTTTTACCTCATTCTTATCGGAATAAAGAAAAACCCTGCCATTGGCAGGGTTTTGAATTCATCAACAGTAGATTATTCTACTATTTGAATTATTGACCAGCAGGAACAATAACTTCAGTTGTACCTTGGATTTCGATCTCAACACGACGGTCTGGCGCTAAGCAATCGATCAGAGCTGAACGAGCTTTAACGTTGTCACATGTGTTGCCAGTAACTGGGTTTTCTTTACCGCGACCTTCAGCAGAGATGCTGTTTGCAGGGATACCTTTAGAAACCAGGTAATCAACTACAGATTGAGCACGTTTTTCTGACAGAGGCAGGTTGTAGTTTTGTGAACCGATACGGTCAGTGTAACCGATAACGACTACACGACCTTGAGTTGGGTCGATGTTAGCCAGTTCATTGTACAGACCATTCAGAGCTTCTTGACCTTCAGCTTTCAGAGTAGATTTGTTGAAGTTGAACAGAACGTCTGAACGCAGAGTAAAGGTTTTGTTCTCAACAACTGGCGCTGGAGCTACAACTGGCGCTGGAGCTACAACTGGTGCTGGAGTTTCTTGGTTGAAGCGGTAAGCAACACCAACACTCAGCATGCCGTTATCTGGACGCGCATTCAGAGTACCTTTATCACCGATGTTGTTGATCCACTGATATTCAACACGGGTAGCGATGTTTGGAGTGATCGCGTATTCAGTACCTAATGCGAATACTGGAGAAACGCCAGTGTCATTTTCAGAAAAACGTTTTTGATCTGGAGCTGGTAAAGTAGCGTTTTTAGTTGCAGAAGAATCTGCACGCCATACCATACCACCTAAACGTGTATAAACGTCTAAGTCTTCCATTACTGGATAACTTAATTTAGTGGTTAATTGGATACCTTGAGCACGGAATGCACCGTTGTCATATGAACCTTTGTAAGTCATACGACCTAACCAATCATAACCCAGCTCAAAACCTAAGTATTGGTTGTACTGATAACCAACAAATGCACCAGCACCTAATTGGTCACGGTGAGTATTACCGTTACCGATAGATACATCTTTACCGTCTACATTCCATTGGTTGCTAGTACCTTGGTATTGAGACCAACCTAATTTACCACCGGTATACCAAGTATTGTCTTTTGGAGCTGCTTGCGCTGCAGTTGCGAAAGCTGCCACTGCCACTGCTAATGCGATAGCTGTCTTTTTCATTTTACGCCTCGTTATCATCCAAGTTAGGCATTTGGCTTTAAGCCTTATTATTTGCCCTTGGTTAAATTATTGTTAGGGAGCAAATGCTTTCATCAAGTGATGATCCCAAAAATGGGATTTAAAGCATAACCTTAACGACATAAAGTCTACAATGAACTTAAAAAAGTTACAAGTAATCCTTTAAAATTTGACTTAAAATTTTAAAAAGATCCGTCTTATTCTGCAATGGGAAAGATTCTGTATTTTTGTTAAATTTATTGTAACTATATGATTTAGGTTATAAATACATTTGACTTATCTTAAATGATATCAGCGTGTTTTGAGTATTAGGAAAACTCTTAAATTTCACTAATGGTAGTGAATTGAATGAATTTTTACGGAATTTAAATGTCGTTTAGATGTATTACTACTTTCTAAATGGATATTTGTATTAATTTGCTGTCGCATTATAAACCCGAGCGTTTTTCCTTTACTTGCAGCAGATTCTAGTCGTTTCATCTCTTCTGACGATATTTCTGGTAACCAACCGAGCACTACACTGTAATTACCACTCATCAATGCTTTTTCCATTAAATCAACAGTAGTTATCATATTTATATGATTTAACTGGATTATTTTATTAAGTGGTAATCCCGCATTTTTTAACCAAGTACGATTTAGCTTTTGTTGTGGGTTTAGCCACAATAACCAACGTGATTCATGGCTATACTGTTTCAGTAATGGCAAAAGAATGTGATTAATGACGAGCGGATTTTGGTAGAGAAGTTCACTCACCATACCTTGTTTATTATCGTTATCGCTATTGTAAGTCGCCACTGTTGAAGGGATAGATAGAGGTAATACCTCATTTGAGATCTCTTGGAGAATGGCGTTCTGTCTTGTCGGAGATGATGTTGAGAGTTTCATATTTACCTCGTTCCATATGCACTGTATGAATATACAGTATCTCTATATTTCGCTTAAATCAAGCCTATTTTTTTGAAAGTTCCTCTCAAATTTTATGTAAATCTCTATTTTTAAGTCGTTAACTATTGGCAATAAAAAGGAAATTCTTTATTGTCTTCCTTGTGAATTTCTATGCATGTTTTTGAATTCAAAGATAAAAATCAATCTTAAAGTTTGTGTTGGAGTATCAATGTTATTTTTACCTGAGCAAAGGAAGGCTCATTTGTTATCGCGTATTGCGCAATATGGAGAGTTAACAACAAAGTCTCAATTCGGTGGTGTTAGCTTAATGATTGATGATGTTATGTTTGCTATCACGTCTGATAGTGAGTTTTATTTAAAAGGAAGTGGCTTTTTAGAAACGCTCTATAAAGCAACAAAAATGAGTTCCTATACTTATTTGAAAAAAGGAGTTCCTATCATATTGCGTTATTACCATATAACGGATTCGTTATGGGAAAATCAGCAAAAATTAGATCAATATATTGATATGACATATCACTACAGTATCCAAGAATATTTGGGACAACGAAAAAAAACCTTGCAGAATAAAAGATTTACCCAATCTAGGCGTAATATTAGAAAAAAGATTGAACCAAATTGGTATTAATCAAGTTGAAGAACTGCGTTTAATTGGTGCTAAAGCGTGTTATCTAAAATTAATGCATGCGCACAATTTGAGAAATAGTGAACTTTTACTTTCCTTGGCAGGCGCTATCGTTGGGTGTCATCGTTCTGTATTACCTAACCAACTTAAAATGGAATTATTAGATTGGTACAACGAATTATCTTTTCAATAAGATAAAAGTCGTGACGGTTATTTTCTCTAATGTACTTATGGAAATTAGAGAAAATAACGTCAACAAGAGATTAAACTTGAGGTTGAGGTAGGCTGTTTAATTCGCCTTGCTCAATGGTTTTGATGCAACAAATAATTTGCGGTAACAGATCCAATAATAATCGGATTTGAGTAAGTACTAATTGAATGCGAGGATTATCTGCATTAGGTAATAGATTGATCCTTTCAATTAATTCTACATGAGATTGCTTAAATCCTTCGTCTTGTGGCGTTTTGCGACGTAAAGCAGAATCGATATAACAAACTGTATCATTAAGCAGCGTGAGTACGTTCTCATCGTCTATTTTTGCTCGATGAACGCCAAGTGCAGAAATATAACTGAGTAAAGTATGATTTAAGCAAAGTAACTGAAAAGCCACTTCTTGAGATGCTTGATAACTTTTTGGCTCTGATGACATATTTGAGATCAATGAGGCTAATTCCCCATCACTGCTATGAGCATTTCGACGAGCAATTCGGTAACTCAGACTATTATCTTTCCCTTGGTAATATTGAATAAGAATAGCATCAAGATAATAGCAGTTATTTGTCATTGTTTTTTGAATAACAACAGGCAGTTGACGGAATTTCCAATCAGGCCAAATAAAACTGACAGCAAACCATGCTATGGCACAGCCAATCAAGGTATCGATAATGCGAGGAAGGGCAACATCATAACCTTCACCAAGCAAATTGAAGCTTAATAAAACCAATAAAGTAATAAATAGTGTGGCATGTGCATATTGTATGGTTCTAAATGCGAAAAAGAGCGTACCAGTTATCACAATTAAAACCAGTTGTCCTTCAATTGAAGGAACAAAATATAAAATAGGGAAACCAATTAAAATACCAATAATAGTACCACTCACACGTAAGGTAAGGCGTCGACGAGTAGCATTGTAGTTGGGTTGGCAAACAAATAGACTAGTCAATAATATCCAATAGCCTCTATCCAATTGGAAAAATTGAATAATGGCATAACCGATACATAACACGAGTGACATCCTAACAGCATGTCTAAAAAGTGCTGATTTAGGTGTGAGGTGCTCTTTGATTCTTAGTGCAATATCGTGCCACCCAGTTAAACTATCATCAGAAAGTTGTGTTTCTTCTTTTTGGTCATGGGATATTTGGTATTGCTCTGTACTAATACTTCGTAAAAGCGCATCAATGCCTTGAAGATTTTGCAGTAAATTATTTAAAGGCGTAATTAATTGTGGTTCTGAAGTTGTATTTTTTAAATGATTTAATGCATTCTCTAAATAATTTATCGCACGCTCTAATGAAGGGTTATGCTGATATTTTTTATGCCAAAGAATAGATTGTGCAACTTGTTCACAAGCTCGTGCTTGCATAGAAAGTAAACGTTGAAAACGAAATAACACATCACTATGCCGCAATTCATTACTTAATAATTGGTATTGAACATGAGATGAACTAGCTCGCTCATGAATATCTTGAGCAACAAAATAGTAATGAAGTGTAAAACGACTACTGCGTTGGCCTCTATCACCTTTTAATCGACTTAATAATGTGACTTTAGTTTGATTCATCGTGTCAATTAATTGGCTATTTGCCATTGCTAAATTATACAGCGAATGTTGATAATCATCTTCGATATCAGGATCAAACAATGTCGCTTTAGCTTCGAGGTAAGTTGCAAGTTGTTGGTAACAGCGAGTTAAATGGTCTTGAACTGGGCGAATTGGGAATAATAAGTGACCAACTAATGTTAAAGAGTTATACCAAATAGCACCTAACAGTAATAAAACAGGTTGTTCATACCATTCAGGGAAAATAGGCATACCGAGCATAGTATAAATTGCGATTAATAAAGCTCCAAACGCAATAGTTGCGTATCGTTGCCCTAAAGCACCTAATAAAATAAATCCCCAAGTCGAAATGGCTAAACCGCAAAAAAATAAAATAGGATATGGATAAAGCAATCCTATTGATGCTGAAGCAAGTAGAAAACAGCATAAAGTGATAACGAGGTTTTTTAAACGGCCAACAAGCCTATCATCTAAGTCAGTTAATGCTGCTGCAACCACACCTAAAGTGAGAGGAATTGTATATTTAGGATCTTGCCCTAAAATCCAAGGAAACAAAGTCGTTCCTGTAAGTGCGATTATTATGCGAATATAATATAAAAAGTGGCTATTATAGATAAATCGGCGGGCGCCATTTAGCAAAGTGAACACAAAAAGCCCTTAAATAAACAAGATGAAGATAATTACCTCTTAGAATATAGGGTTTATCACCGATTAAAAAGAGCTTAACAACAGACTATTTGTTATTTATTGCAGGAATTACGTATGGAACTAAAATCCACCCCGATGGGACAACGTTTAGCACAGCATCCTTATAATAGAGTCAAATTGTTAAATGCAGGTATTGAAGTCAGTGGTGAAAAACATCAATATTTAATCCCTTTTAACGAATTGATTAATATCTTCTGTAAAAAAGGGATTGTGTGGGGGGAGTTGGAATTTTTATTGCCAGAAGATAAAGTTGTTCGATTACATGGAACCGACTGGGAAGAAACTCAGCAGTTTTATCGTTATCTTTATCAATCATGGCAAAATTGGAGTAAAGAAATGAGCGATATAAGTGCTCAGGTGCTTGAGAAGCAACTCCATAATATTAATGAAATCACTCAATCAAATAGATGGATAAAACAGTCTAAACTGAGTGAAATTCAACAATCTATCAAAGAAAGTTTTTCTGCTATTCCCCTTCCTCTTGAACGCCTTATTCAATTTGATAATTGCCATACTCTTTATCAAAAATGTTTAGAATGGCTAAAGCAAGGTGAAACACTTATTAATAAAGAAAATTCCGCATGGGTAACTCAAATATTAAATGATCATGCAGAATTTTTTAATACGATTGAATTCATCGCCATTAAATGAATCTCAGTGCCGTGCTGTAATTAATGGTGAAGAAAATGTTCTTGTTCTCGCTGGTGCGGGAAGTGGTAAAACATCGGTATTAGTTGCGAGAGCGGGATGGTTATTACGCCGTCAATTAGCGCAGCCAGATCAAATTTTATTACTTGCTTTTGGGCGCAAAGCCGCACAAGAAATGAATGAAAGGCTTTCTAGCCGTTTAAATGTCGATATTATGGCAAAAACGTTCCATGCATTGGCAGTATCCGTTATTCAACAAGCGACAAAAAAAACAACCCAAAAATTAGTGAGCTTGAAGTAAATAGTGAAAAAAAGAAGAGCGCTATTATTAGGTGAGTGGAGAGAGCAGTGCCAACAGAAAAAAGCACAAGCAAAAGGATGGCGAGAGTGGTTATCTCAAGAACTTGAGTGGGATATCCCTGACGGTGATTTTTGGAATGATAAAAAATTAGAAAATCAAATTGCTATAAGATTAGAGCGTTTGGGTCGGTTTATTAAGAATG
>NZ_MIIZ01000578.1:0-7413 GCF_001743005.1 Shigella sp. FC1967
GGGGCGATAGCCGCTAACGGCCTCCAATCACAAATGGACAAACTCTTCAATGAAATGAGCAACACAACACCACCTGGGGTTTATGAGAGCCAACGACGTGGCGTTTTAGCTGGTGGCCGGTTCACTGCAAAGACACGAATCTTCGACGAGAACCTGGTGAGCTTTGCCCCTCCATCATGGAAAGCTGGTTGCGGTGGTGTAGATCTGTTCGGCGGTTCGCTTTCCTTCATTAACGCGGATCAAATTGTCCAACTCCTTCGGGCTGTAGCAGCCAACGCCAAGGGCTATGCCTTCCAGCTTGCGCTCGATAACGTTTTCCCGGACGGAGCGAAGTGGATAGAGAACTTCCAGAAGAAAGTGCAAGCGCTCAACCAACATCTGGGCAACTCCTGCCAGCTCGCTCAAGGTTTCGTGAACGACCTAACCAGTGGCATGGACCTTAAACACAAAACTGATGCTTCTATAACCGCGACAACTTCCGGCCTGTATGAAGACTTCTTCGGGTCCAAGCAGGAAACCAGCGGCAAGAGTCCCCTGGAAGAACTGAAAGCCAATAAGCCTGACGAATACAACAAGATGATTGGCAACATCGTCTGGAAGCAACTCAAGAGCAACAACGCCAACACCTGGTTCCAGTACGGGGATAACACCCTTCTTGAAGCGATCATGTCTTTAACCGGCACAGTCATCATTGGTGATCTGGTAAACGACCCGAACTCAACCGGCACTGGTGCGAAAACAACCCCTCTGACGACCCTACCAGGTAACAAGATCACCTTGTCAGACCTGATTTCAGGCGGTTCTGTTGAGATCTATTCCTGTGATTCTGATACGACCAACTGCCTGAGTGCTGGCTCCAGCAATAAAACTGTCGTGCTCAAAGGTATCAAGAACCAGATCACCGACATGCTATTGGGAACCAGTTCTACGCCTGGCGTCATCTACAAATACGCAACGAACTCTGGAACCTTAACCGACCCAGAAAAGGCCTTTGTTTCTAACCTCCCTGGAGGGATTGGCACCATCGTTCGTAATTTGTCTGTCCTTTCACAGGACGGCGCTAACCTGTTCGCAACAGAGTCATCAGGAGCGATAGCCCTGACCATGATGTATAGCTTCTCGGAAGAGTTCTTCCGTGCAGCTCGCATTGCGATGGCTAATAGCAAATCGCCCTACAAGAAAGAGGCACTGGAGCTTCTCGCGCAATCGCAACAGCAAATCCGCGCTGAATACACAATTCTGTCCTCTCAATACGGCGACCTGGCAAGCCAGATTGAGAAATACAACAACCTACTGGACAACATCCGCAAGCAAAAATACATGCTGGCAACTTTGTCCAATCCTCCTAGCACGAACTAAGGGGCCATTGGAATGGGAGCTTTTTCAATCCACTCTATCGGTGACTCTGCTTTTCTGGAGCAAATCCTGATTGCAGTATCAATGATCACCGGCACCGGAGACTTCGAGAAGATGGTCAGTATTGGCCTGCTTCTTGGGGTCTTGATGATCTGTATTCAGTCCGTCTTTCAGGGCGCAAAGCAAATCAACCTCCAGCAAGTGCTGGTAGGTTGGATTCTATATGCCTGCTTCTTCGGTCCAACCACAACGGTGACTATCGAGGATGCGTACACAGGGCAGGTTCGAGTCGTCGCCAATGTCCCTATTGGGGTGGGCTTTGCTGGAGGTGTCATATCCAACGTGGGATACACCATCACCAATTTGTTTGAAACCGGATATGGAGTAATCGTACCCAATGTCACGGAAAGCCACTTTTCCGAAACACTGAAACTGTTGAATGACGTCAGACGGCGAGCCTATGACACCGGGGTTTTCACTGCGCTTAATTCAGCAAATGGGGGCGGCTATGTTGATGTGAGGCGTTCTTGGAACAACTACATTCGGGAATGCACGTTGACGAAAGTTGATCTCAACCTAATGTCCCTTGATGAGTTGATGAACCGTTCAACCGACTCAGCTTTGCGGTTCAACTCTCAGCTCTACGGAACCCGGTTGTATTTGTCCACATCAAACCCTGATGGCGCTGACTACACATGTACTGACGGATGGGTGGCTATTAGCACTGCAACCGCCAACCTAAGCAGCCCGGTTGTTGTTGATGCTCTTAACAGCCTACTGGGTATTGACACATCAACTGGCGATAACGCTATAACGAAGCTAACTGACTCCCTGCAAGCAATGGGGGCCACAACTACGTCATCAATCGACTACCTGAAAGCCGCCGTTCTGGAGCCCCTTTATTATGAAGCCGCAGCAGGACGCTATCAGGACCTCCAGGACTATGGCTCTGCATTGATGATAAACCAAGCCATTCAGCAACGTAATACTCAGTGGGCCGCAGAGCAGTCGATGTTCATGACCGTTGTCCGACCAATGCTGACGTTCTTTGAGGGCTTCATTTACGCTATCACCCCGATCATTGCTTTTATTATCGTGATGGGCAGCTTTGGCCTCCAGTTAGCCGGTAAATATGTGCAAACCATCCTCTGGATTCAGCTATGGATGCCAGTCCTCTCAATTATCAACCTGTTTGTTCATACCGCCGCGTCAAATGAGATGTCTAGTCTCAGTGCTGGTGGTCTCAACTCCATGTACGCACTTTCCTCAACTGGAGATGTGCTGCAACACTGGATTGCAACCGGCGGCATGTTGGCTGCGGCCACTCCGGTGATTTCCCTGTTTATCGTCACAGGTAGCACCTACGCCTTCACCAGCTTGGCATCGAGAATAAGTGGTTCTGACCACGTTGACGAAAAAATGCAAACGCCAGATCTACTCAAGCAAGGTCCGGTTATGCAAAGTCAACCAGCGTACAACCACAACCAATTCAGTGGTGCGATTGCAAACGGCGCAGAAAGCATGATCAGCACCTTCTCGCTTGGCTCCACCTTGGCATCGGGCGTGAGCTCCGCACAGGCATTACAAAGTCAGAAATCGGAGGCTTTCCAAAGCACCCTCGGTCGAGGTTTTTCTGATGGAGTAAGTCAGGATCAAGCCTATTCAAGACTCTCCAATATTGGCCGTAACGTTTCTTCGCAAAACACTGCTCAGAGTCAACTGATCAATCAGCAAGCCAAGAACTTTATGGACAAGTTCCAGGTGGATGATTCTCACTCAGACGCTGTAAAAGGTGCTTTTGCCATGCAAGCAACCGGCACACTTGATGTTGACCAAGCCGCCTCCATGCTTATGCCTATGGTCGGCAAGGCCAGAGCTGCCATGAAGGCTGCGGCTGGTGTTACGTCAAAGAGCACAGCTCTGGTGCCGAGTGGCGAAGGAAAATCTGGAAATGATGATGATGTCCTTGACATAAAAGCACGAGCTATTGGGTCAAGCGAGTCATCCACCAACGACTCGTCTAGCTGGTCAGCTAGTGATGTGTCTCAGTTCATGAAGGGAGTGAGCTATTCGCAAACCGACAGCCAGGCGCTGACAAATCAATTGGCGCAAGGTTTCAGCCGTTCAGGTAGCGAGTCGTTTAAGCAGACCTGGGGGGATAACTTATCCCAGAACCTATCCAAGTCAGCCTCTGAGCTGGTGTCAGCATCAGACACCTTCACGACAATGAGCCAGCTCCAGAACCAGATGGGCTCCATGACTAATACCGACTTTAAAACTCTCGGTGGTGCAGTCGCTCAAACACCTGCGGCCATGAATCAATTGAATGACTATTTCCGAAATGCCGCGCCGCAGTCAGTTAAAGACGAGGCGGCTTCACTACAGCAAAGATACCAAGCCTACGGGATGTCGCCTCAGGTAGCTCAGGCAGCAGCCCGAATGACGGCAATGACCAACTCCAAAAATTACGAACCCGGTAAGGAGCTTGGCGGGTATCAAGCCGCCCTACAGGCGATCAATACCGCGTCCGGACGCAATGGTGCCTTTAGTGGTGATGCCTACGGAAATAACGGTATTGAAGGCCCGAATGTTCAGGGACTACCTGGACAGGTTCAAGGTGCTGTTGGCAGCGGCCCCAATATCCCAACAGGATTCCGGGAGAATGTGGCTGGGATAGCTGGAACTAATCCGGCATCAGAAGCTGGTCAGTTACCAACAAATAGTCCTCTTGTTCAAAATGAACATGCAGCCGGTACATCAGCACTAAACAACCAAGCGCAGCAAACAGAAAGAAATGTATCTGCTCCAGAACTGAAAAAAGCGCAGGACAACCTTATGAACTCACTTCCAGAAATGTCCTGGAGCGCTTCGGCATGGGGCGCGTGGGATAACTCCACTGACTGGATGGGCCGTAGAGCAGAGCAAGCGGGTGGAGCTCTCATTGCTGGAGGTCAGGCTGGCGCGGATGCTTTTTCTAAAGCAATGGACCAAATGAGAACAATGACGCCTGAACAACGCGATCAGTTTATAGCCGCAACTCAACGAGGAGACCAAGCAGTCAAAGATGAGTTTGGTTGGGCCGGAGATGCAATGGTAGGGATGGCTAAACTCGGTCGAAACGTCATGGGGGCTGCGGCGAGTGGCTATGATGCGGCGAAAGAGTGGCTAACTGGCAAATCCGATCTATCGGAAGCAGCTAAAGGAATGAGCATTGAGGAAAGAGGAGCGTTTTATGCAGCGGCTCTTGCCTCCGCCTCAGAAGCTGGTGGTGGAGCAGCCCAACAATTCATGAATCAGTACGGAGATGAGTTTAAAGAAACCATGCGATCTATTGCTCAAAGTCGCTATGGTCTGACTCCGGCGCAATCTGCTGTTTATGCTGAATCCTTCGATACAAATGAAGGGCGCATGAATCAGGCAGTTCAAAATCTGAAAATGGAATATGCGGAACGTAATCCCGATGGAACACCTATGATGCAAGATGGCAAACCTGTTCTGTCTCAGCAAAACGAAGAGTTCACCGACAAACTGGTAAACGTATTGCAGAACTCGACGGGGGCTGGAGATCGTTCAGGAAGCTATCTAACAGCAGTGCGAGGTTACAATGTAGCCAATCAGCGATTCGGACAATAAAAAAGGGGGCCTCGGCCCCCTTTTTTAATCATCCCCCATAGGTCCAATACCTAAACCACCTGTCGAACGAGAGTCGAGATAAAGGTGGAGATCATCTTTTTTCCGACGATGTTTACTTCCTCGTGCTGACCCACGCTCTTGGCGTACAACTTTAACCATTTGCACCACGAGAAAACAAAGCAGAACAACAAAAGCGGTTTGCCAACTGAAATAGGCCACCCCCGCCCAGAACACTATTGATGCCCAGATACTACGATGAACCAATACCAGGAATCTACCACCCCAGACGGCAAAGGGAGCCAACGCAACACCAATCCCCCAAGGCGTATCCGTCATCATGGCAATCCCTAAAAGGACAACCCCCAGCAGAAGAATATTGACCACATGTTTCATGCCAAGCCCCTTACTCTTTACCTACAGTTTACCACGGCATCAAAAAATGCAACTGTGAAAATTTGACTATTTTTTGCTAAATAAGCATTCCATTGGCAATTTTTATGATTAGAATTTGCTCTGAAACTTTCACATGTGAAAGTTAGGCCTTACGGAACAAGGCATTTGTTGACAAAGCATTACATAGTTGAACATGTCAAACAGATCGCATACACTATGGAATAGGCCATTGCTAACGCCTTGGTCCCCATCTGCAACACCGCAGAGTTCTCTTTCCCAAATACCTCGTATTGTAAACACCATCATCCGTGTGTGGTCGGGTCGCACCTTTGCCTACCCTACCCTCATCAGCTCCTGCTGTATTCGCAATTTCAGCCCTCGCTGTATCCCAAAAATCACTTATACCTAAACGCTATTTAATATCACAAAATACCGCACTTCCCGTGCGCTATTTCCGCCATCCTTTTGGCGCACTTTCCATTACTATCGCAAAAATATTCGTATCCCATTGATTACTAACAGTATTGTAACTTTGTTCCGTCGGTGCAAAGTTAAGTGTATGTTTTTAAAGGTTTTTTATTGTTGACAGCATCAATATTTGGGCTTATAAGAGCGCAAAATATGTCAGTTTGTGACAATAGAAGAACTCTAAAAGCGTTCATTGAATAACGCGCTTTTTGTATGGGTAACAACGCAGTTTAAGGGGTGGCAAACAATGGATAAATGCCAAGTGATAGACATCCCAAGCGACCCAGAGAAGAAACGTGAGTGGATCAAGTACAAACTCAAGATCCAGGGACTTTCTCTGGCCGCATTGGGCAGAAAACACAAAACATCTCGGCAGGTGGTGTCTACGGCACTCTACAAGCCCAGTCCACGCTGGGAACATGAGATAGCGACAGCTTTGGGTATGAAGCCGTCTGAGATTTGGCCGGAGCGGTATGACGAAGAACACGAAATACCCCTCAGACATAAGGAGGCAAGCTGATGAAGAACAAAGCCAAGGCGCTGGTTCTGTCTGCGGCTCTCCTGTCATCAACAGCGAATGCTATTGACCTGAGCGGAACCATCTTCGACAAAGCGGCGAAAGCATATAACCTCGACCCTCTTCTAGTGTATTCGGTCGCATTGGCCGAATCTGCATCAGGGAGAGGTAATGGCTCTATAAGTCCTTGGCCTTGGACGCTTCGCGTTCCTGGGCTTCCTTTCTATGCCAAGTCGGAAGATCAGGCAAAGGCTAAGCTCGCAGAGTTTCAGCAGCAGTACGGTCGTGCCATTGATGTCGGGTTCATGCAAGTGAGCATCCGCTGGAATGGTCATAGAGTTTCTTCTCCAGCAGATCTTCTCGACCCAGAGACCAATGTCATGGTTGGGGCAGAGGTGCTATCAGAAGCCATTCAGTCATCTCCAAATGACTTGGAGCTTGGCGTTGGCCGCTATCACGCCTGGGAAGACGAAATCCGAGCCAGAAACTATGGTAGCCGAGTCTTGGCTATCTATCGCAACCTTCGTGATTTGTGAGGGGGCGGAATGTTGGAACTGGATATTATTGGTGCGTGGGATGCAAGAGCCGTCAACCTCGATCAAGAAGAAGCTGATAGAAACGTCTACGAGTTCGATCTGACATTGTGGAACCTGCTATCCACTCTGGCAAAAGAACGTCCAGATGATGCGGCCTCACAATTTTCTTTGGGCATGGACACCGTTCAAAAGCTGTCACTGGCAACACCTTCCCAATTGGAAGCTCTGGCGTCTGGCGTTTTGATTTCTTTCAAGCTCGAAACAGCAGAGCAGAACATCATCACGCGACTCTCTGGCGACTACGACCCGGTAGTTTTCATCAACCATAGTGTTGATGAATTTGATGCTGCCTACTGGTTGCTATTTAACCGCGTCGCATCGAGAGACCCGGAGATGGCAAAGGAAGTTTTCGGGGTTTCGAGAGAGCTTGCGGAGCTGGTGGCTAAGGCAACAGACAGCCAGTTGCGCCACATGTCTGGAACAACGGTTACGCATTTTACGCTTCGTTTT
>NZ_MIIZ01000579.1:0-7409 GCF_001743005.1 Shigella sp. FC1967
GTCAATATTCTATGCCTCTGCCAATGATGAACATCATCAACGGTGGTGAGCACGCAGATAACAACGTTGATATCCAAGAATTCATGATCCAACCTGTTGGCGCGCCTTCTCTGAAAGAAGCTGTGCGTATGGGTTCAGAAATCTTCCATCACTTAGCAAAAAGTGCTGAAAGCAAAAGGTATGAACACTGCAGTTGGTGACGAAGGGGGTTATGCACCAAACCTAGAATCTAACGCTGCTGCATTAGCTGCTATCAAAGAAGCCGTTGAGAAAGCAGGTTACGTTTTAGGTAAAGACGTTACTCTGGCTATGGACTGTGCAGCTTCTGAATTCTACAACAGTGAAACTGGTAACTACGAACTGAAAGGCGAAGGCAAAACCTTCACTTCACAAGAGTTTACTCATTACTTAGAAGAACTGACTAAACAATACCCAATCGTTTCTATCGAAGATGGTTTAAACGAATCTGATTGGGATGGTTTCGCATACCAAACTAAAGTTCTTGGTGACAAAATCCAACTGGTTGGTGACGACCTGTTTGTGACTAACACTAAGATCCTGAAAGAAGGTATCGACAAAGGCATCGCTAACTCAATTCTGATCAAATTCAACCAAATCGGTTCACTGACAGAAACTTTAGCAGCAATCAAAATGGCGAAAGATGCAGGCTACACAGCAGTTATCTCTCACCGTTCTGGTGAAACTGAAGATGCAACTATCGCTGACTTAGCAGTGGGTACAGCAGCAGGTCAAATCAAAACAGGTTCTATGAGCCGTTCTGATCGTGTTGCTAAATACAACCAACTGATCCGTATCGAAGAAGCATTAGGCAACAAAGCACCTTTCAACGGTCTGAAAGAAGTTAAAGGCCAAGCATAATCTTGCATCTTTGATTAAAAAATCTTATTGAACTGAAAGAGGAGAACTTAGCGTTCTCCTCTTTTTTTTTATTTTTTTTACAGAAAAAACAGAATATTTATTTCTTAACACCTTTTGAAAAAAGTGTGATACGTAAGAGAAAATAGTGTTCAATTATTGCTCTTTTATTAATAAATTGGTTAATTCTCGTGGATGAGATCCCAATTATTAGTTTTGCGCATTTTCAATGGCGAGAAATGTTTTTATATTTCACATATAACCTATTTCGTTAACAATTATGGCTTAATGAACCCAATGTTCATATCAGCTAATGTGGAGTATTATCATGGACGCGTCAATTTAGCCCCATCGGCGAAATCAAGCCCGATAAACAAGCGAGGGTTAATCATTCTGGCAATCGATGTAGTTTTATTATTACTTTTGCTAGAATTTTTACCTTATGATCCCAAGGCCAATGCAGGTTTAGCATTAATGGTGTTTGTGGGGGTGTTATGGCTAACAGAAGCTATTCACGTTACGATCACTGCATTATTTATACCTATATTAGCCGTTGTGCTTGGGCTAATGAATACCAATGAGTCATTAAAATCATTTGCGAATCCCATCATTTTCTTATTCTTCGGTGGCTTTGCGTTAGCGACAGCGCTTCATATTCAAGGGTTAGATCGCTTAATTGCTAACCGCTTGCTGATGATCGCAAAAGGTAAACTGTCAATCGCTGTATTGCTTTTATTTGGTGTTACGGCATTACTCTCAATGTGGATCAGTAATACAGCAACAGCTGCGATGATGCTGCCTCTAGTATTAGGTATTTTATCTAACTTAGATATTCGTTCAGAGCGTAATACTTTTGTCTTCGTATTATTAGGTGTTGCTTATAGTGCAAGTATCGGGGGTTTAGGTACGTTGGTTGGTAGCCCACCAAATGCGATTGCAGCAGCCCAACTGAACTTGGATTTCATCACGTGGATGAAGTACGGTATTCCAATCATGCTAGTGTTATTGCCTATCATGTTTATTGTGATGTATCTGATGCTGCGTCCTAACTTAAAACATAAATTTGACCTAAAATTAGAAGTGTTAGAATGGAATAACAAACGTGTTATCACCATGATTATCTTCTTAATTACCGTCGTATGCTGGATCTTCAGCTCTTTCATCAGCAGTGCTTTTGGAGGTGTTAAAGATTTAGATACCGTTATTGCAGTCAGTGCCGCAATTGTTATCGGTGTAACAGGTGTCGCGAGTTGGAGCCAAATTCAAGAAAACACTGAGTGGGGTGTGTTAATGCTGTTCGGTGGTGGTTTAACACTGAGCGCTATTTTACAGTCTTCTGGTGCAAGCCTTGTAATGGCTGATTTTATGAAAGAAACTTTTGGTACAAGCCACTGGTTCGTGATTATCCTTGCAGTAACAACCTTTATCATCGTATTAACTGAATTTACCAGTAATACTGCGAGTGCCGCGTTATTAGTCCCCATCTTTGCAACAGTAGCACAAGCATTAGGTATGCCAGTAATGGCGTTAACGATGATTATCGGTATTGGTGCATCTTGTGCGTTTATGCTACCTGTTGCAACACCACCCAATGCGATTGTCTTTGGTTCTGGCTACATTAAACAGACAGAAATGGTACGTGTCGGTGGTGTGCTGAATTTAGTCTGTATCTTAGTTATCTCTCTGTTTGCTTGGTTCTTCTGGCTGTAAATTAGCCTATTAAATTAGTCAAATAGAGATAAAAACGAAGCGCTTGATAGTTAAATATCAGGCGCTTTTTTGATTACTTACTCTGCCAAATGGTCAAGAAGATCATCTTCAAACGAACTAAAGTAGAAGGAATGAAACAAAGGTGCCTTTTGGGGAAAGGGTGACTAATTGATAAGAAAGAAAAAGCCATCTCTATTTATCACCGCTAGGGTATGGAATATATCGATGGCTTTAAAGTAGCTTAAGTGTCGAAAACTATTTTATATACAGCGTTAATTGAGTCCCCGGCTTTAACATTTTAATATCAGCATTCCAGCTCATTAACTGTTTTAGGTTAATGCCGTGGCGACGGGCAATACTGTAATAAGAGTCACCTTGACGTACTTTATAGTAGCTTGGTGAAGGTTTCGTTGTTGTGGTTCGACTAATACCACCTGCATTATGAATTTTTAATGTCTGACCAACCAGCAATGTGCTCTTTGCATTTAATCCATTAATACGTTGTAAATCTTTTACACTCATATTGTAGCGACGAGCAATCGCGTAAAACGAATCCCCTGAACGAACCTTATAAACGCCTTCTTGCTTAATAGATTGATTCGTTTTGGCAACCGCTAAGCGAATAGTTTCTAATACAGCAGCATCCTCAAAAGCATTACGGAATTGGTCAAGTTTATTACGAGGCAACATAATGACATGAGGACCATTTGGAGCGGTTATTCCACGTTTATAGCCGGGGTTATAATCTTTCACGGTATTAATAGGTAGCTGACTTAATTCAGCGACTTTATTTAATGTGATTTGCTCGCCAACATCAAATGAGGCTAATGCTTTATCGCGATAGTTACTTTTTGGAAAGGTAATGGTTTGTTCGTTTTCACGGATCACTTTGCTCAGCGCGAGAATTTTGGGTACATAATTCATCGTTTCTTTGGGTAAAGAAAGTGACCAATAGTCTGTGGGTAAGTTTTGCTTTTCATTTGCCTTTATTGCTTGCATAACACGGCCTTCACCAGCGTTATAAGCAGCAAGGGCAAGTGCCCAATCACTATCAAACATGACATACAAGCGTTCTAGTAAATCAAGGGCGGCTTTAGTTGATGCTATAACATCACGACGTCCGTCATACCATTGGTTTTGTGCTAAACCATAGTAATTACCTGTTATCGGTACAAATTGCCATAAACCGGCAGCATTTGCAGAGGAAGTAACATGGGGATTAAACGCACTTTCAATGACAGGAACAAGTGCCAACTCCATCGGTAATTCACGTTTTTCAATTTCATCAATAATCGAATACATATAAGGTTCAGCGCGGGAAGCAACGCTCTGTATATGTTTAGGATTATTTAAAAAATATAATTCTTGCTGCGAGATCCTTTCATTTTCAGGGAGGTCCATTTTCAATTCACTTATCACATAACCCCATAAATTGGTTTTTACATCATATTGAGGTTGGTGAGAAGTTGAAGTCCCTTTCGTTGATATCGGTGTGATCGCAGACAAATTAGGTTTTATGTTCTCAGATTGCTGACAGCCAGCCAATAGCAATATGGAGAACAAAATCGCTTTTGTCTTCATAATAGAAAAATTCATCCTGTGTGTTTTTTGAACCAAATGATACTTAGAGTGCCCAAATAAAACAATCACTAGAAATTAAAAGTTGTCTTTTAATTCCCTTAATTTTGTAAATGTCTTAATTGGAGCATAAGTATTAGTGGTTATACCTAAAATCCTTTGCAAATCAATATCGTCAGATTTCAAAAAAAGATTAATGTTCTTTTCGTTTTTCAGCGTTATTGGCACAGTAGGTTGCAAATTTTTTACGCATTTCACTAACTTGGGTTAAATAATCGGTAATAAGTGTATTTTCTGGCATGATATGATGTGCAAAGGTCATATTTGATAGAGTGTATTCATGAGCACAACAAATTAATGTGTTATCAGGTAACGCACTCAATCTTTGTAATGAACTAAACATTTGCTGTGCAGTGCCTTCGAATAAACGACCGCAACCACCAGAAAAAAGTGTATCCCCACAAAATAAATATGGCTCACAATAATAAGCAACATGACCCAATGTATGACCTGGTGTGCCAATCACATTAAAAGTGAAAGTACTCACAATGATGCGCTCTTGATTATGAATAATCTTTTCAGCCCCTTTACTTTGTGTTTCTTGTGGGCCAAAAACGTCAATGTTAGGATATTTTTTGACAAGTTCAGCAACGCCACCAACATGATCTTCATGATGATGGGTTAATAAAATCGCAATCGGGGTTAGTGAGCGTTGTGAGAGCATTTCAATAACGGGATTGGCTTGTGACGGATCCACAATCACACATTCATTATTTTCATTACTTAATAGCCAAATGTAGTTATCGGATAAAGCAGGAATTCTGATAAGCTCCATATAAGTTACCTTACTTATAAAATATAAAGGGTTAAACGATGAAAGCAGCGCGTTCAGTAAAACCAATTACAATGCCAGATTCTTGGCGTGATATCCCTTGGGGGGAATATTATCGCATGGCGATTGAATTGCGTTTACAAAACTGGTGGTCGAAAATGTATGGCTTTCATTTACTGAAACTCGGTCAACTCAGTGCCGAATTAGATACCAAATTAAGTATCGTTTCACATCAAGTCAATGTGACATCAAATGCAGTAAATGCGGATGTTATCGCATCTTTAGATTATCTACCCTTTGAAAATAAATCGATTGATGTTTGTCTTATGGCTCATGTGCTTGATTATAGTGCAGATCCCCATTGGCTATTAAGAGAAACCGACCGTGTTTTAATTGATGATGGCTGGTTAATATTAACAAGCTTTAACCCAATCAGTTTATTAGGATTGGGGAAATGCACACCTTTTTTACGTCAAAAGCAGCCTTATTCAAGCCGTATGTTTTCACTTCGACGCCAAATTGATTGGCTTAGTGTGCTAAATTACGAAGTGATGACACAACAGAATTTCCAGATTATGCCATTTTCAAGACCAATAAAACGTGATGGTAGCCGCTATCACACTGGTGGCTGTTTAAATTTAATTATTGCTCGTAAAAGAACGCTGCCTTTAACACCCACGGCATTGAAATTTGCCTTGCCACGCATGAGTGTAAAAGGTCGAATATTAGGCGCTACACGCAATCATTCAGAGCCGTAAAGCATTACTTATTGTGTTTTGTCTTTCTGACTTTCGATATAACCTGTGTCTTCTTGTGTCGGTGATAGCGCCGCCGCTTTTGCTAATTCATCACAACGTTCATTTTCATCATGACCCGCATGGCCTTTTACCCAGTGCCATTCAATTTCATGACGAGTAATAGCACTATCTAAGCGCTTCCATAAATCGACATTCAGCACAGGGCTTTTGTCTGCTTTGCGCCATTGGCGTTTTTTCCAGCTATGGATCCACTGTGTGATACCTTGTCTGACATATTGGCTATCGGTTGTCAGTGTAATTTTACAAGGGAATTTTAATGTTTCTAATGCTACGATAGCGGCAAGAAGTTCCATTCGGTTATTGGTGGTCATAAAAAAACCTTCACTTAGGGTTTTTTCATGTTGTTGATAGCGTAAAATAGCGCCATAACCACCGGGACCAGGGTTGCCTAAGCATGAACCATCGGTGAATATTTCTACCTGCTTGTGCATAAAGGCGACTTATCCTTTTTGATTAATACGAAAAACTAACCCTAAGTCTGACATAAAAACGGATTATGAGCACTCCAATCACACGACAAATTGTACTTGATACCGAAACCACCGGTATGAATAAGCTGGGCGTTCATTATGAAGGTCATAATATCATTGAAATTGGTGCCGTAGAGGTTATCAACCGTCGATTAACAGGGCGAAATTTCCATGTTTATATTAAGCCTGAAAGATTAGTAGATCCCGAAGCATTTGAAGTTCACGGTATTAGTGATGAATTTTTAGAAGATTGTCCTTCTTTTGCTGATATTGCTGATGAGTTTTTAGAATATATTCGTGGCGCAGAGCTGATCATTCATAACGTATCGTTCGATATCGGCTTTATGGATTACGAGTTTAGAAAGCTTAATCGTGATATTCCGCCGACTGAAACGTTCTGCCAAATAACCGATAGTCTTGCTATGGCAAGGGCATTATTCCCTGGCAAACGCAATAATCTTGATGCTTTATGTGATAGATACTTAATAGATAACTCTAAACGTACTCTTCACGGCGCATTATTGGATGCTGAAATACTTTCTGATGTTTACTTGGCAATGACCGGTGGACAAACCGCATTAGCATTTTCAATAGAAGGTGAATCAAGTAATGAGCAAGAGCAAAATGATATTCAGCGTATCGAGCGTCCAGCCTCTGGACTCAGAGTAATAAGAGCAACTGCAGAAGAACTTGTTGAGCATGAATCTCGATTAGATTTAGTTGAGAAGAAAGGTGGGCATTGTTTATGGCGTCCTGCGTCAAATGATGAGGCAGTTTGAATATAAAAAAAGCGTAAAGAGTTAGTTGAGATTAAAAACTGTCCAAATGCATCTTTTTGTTAGAAAAACAGTTGACGACAAGGTAATAGATTCGTAATATTCACTTCGTCCGAAAGGATACGCGGAGCGGTAGTTCAGTTGGTTAGAATACCTGCCTGTCACGCAGGGGGTCGCGGGTTCGAGTCCCGTCCGTTCCGCCAACATTCCAAACCCCAGCATTTATGCTGGGGGTTTTTGCGTTTAGAGTATCAAACAATTTCCTTTCTCCTGAGCTTGGCTCAATCAGTATTCCTTGCATTCAATATTTGATATTACTATCTTAGAATTTATTAGTAATACTAACACT
>NZ_MIIZ01000580.1:0-7349 GCF_001743005.1 Shigella sp. FC1967
AGTGTAAAAATAAAAAATAATTAAAAAATATAAATAATTCATTATTATCAATCGGTTATTTCTATTTTCACTTTTTTATCTATTTTTTATGTTTTGTCAAAATTTATTTTTAGTTTCATCATTGAGTAAACAGAGATTTTTGTGGGTTAAAAGAAGGATTGAGCGATTTTTTTTATCATTTTCTCTAGAAATAAAATAGCTTATCTTTATGATTATAAAGATATTTAATTGATGGCTTTACACGATTAAGCACTTGAATATCATTTTTAGATCTTGGTGCTATATTTTGAGTTTCTCTTTACGCCTTGCGTTCAAGGTGTTAAATTGATCACGTTTCCGAGATTTTGTTAGTAAAGTTTTATCTATTAATATTACCTAACTCAACCTTGGTTACTTATAAACTCAGATTCTACTATCTTCTTAGTATTGTTCAGGCGAAACTCTTGTATCTTTATATTGAAACACTGAAGCAACGGCTGGATGCGATTAATCAACTCAGACTGGAACGAGCATTTGCATCGATGAGTGATGTTTTTAAACAGGTCTATGGTTTAATTCCTGTTTTATTGCATTACCACCATCCTGAGTTGCCCGGCTACATACAAGGAAATGTTCCTCACGGCACATGTTTCTTTAAACCTGATGACATGCAACGTCAATGGGCGAATAGTCTGGTTAGCGCATTATGTAATGATCCGATGGATGGATACGCCAATGGAGAGTTGCCAATTACTGGTATCTATTCAATGGGGAGTACCTCTTCTATTGGTCAGAGTCACTGTTCTGATATTGATATTTGGGTCTGCCATCAATCATGGCTGGATCAAGATGAACGTGCACTTTTTACAACGCAAATGCCAATTGATTGAACAATGGGCGGGCGAACTCGGTATTGATGTTACGTTTTTTCTTAATTGATGAAAATAGATTTCGTCATCACGCAAGCGGTAGCTTGGGTGGAGAAGATTGTGGTTCTACTCAACATATTCTTTTACTTGATGAGTTTTATCGTACTGCGGTACGCCTAGCAGGTAAGCGGTTGCTATGGGCGATGGTGCCTATTGAAGAAGAACATCATTATGACGAATATGTTAACTCCCTTTATGCTCAAGGTGTATTAACGCCAAATGAGTGGCTAGACTTAGGGGGGTTAGGTGAACTTTCTGCTGAAGAGTACTTTGGCGCAAGTTTATGGCAACTCTATAAAAGTGTCGACTCACCTTATAAAGCAGTACTAAAAAGTATTTTATTAGAAGCCTACTCAGCGGACTATCCTAATGGAAAGTTGCTGGCATTAGAAATGAAACAACATCTACATCGTGGCGAAATCGTTAATTATGGGTTAGATGCTTATTGTATGATGCTGGAGCGTGTCACTCGCTATTTGGTTTCTATCAATGATTTAACTCGTCTTGATCTTATCCGTCGCTGTTTCTACCTGAAAGTATGTGAAAAATTATCTAACGAAAAAACACAAAACGAACCTGAAGGTTGGAGGCGACAAGTCTTATCGCAATTGGTTACTCAATGGCAATGGGATAATGAGCGCTTAACAGTACTCGATACGCGTGATAGTTGGAAAATCGAGCGTGTCCGTGATGCACACAATGAATTATTAGATACGATGATGCAAAGTTATCGTAATCTTATCCGTTTTGCGCGTCGCAATAATTTAAGTGTCAGTGCAAGCCCGCAAGATATTGGTGTTTTAACACGTAAACTCTACGCTGCGTTTGAAGCATTACCCGGAAAGGTCACACTGGTTAATCCACAAATTTCACCTGATTTATCAGAGCCACATTTAACCTTTATTTATGTACCACAAGGTCGAGCAAATCGTAGTGGGTGGTATTTATATAACCGAGCCCCTAATTTTGAAAATATCGTTGGACACCAACCATTAGAATATAATCGCTATTTAAATAAATTAGTGGCATGGTCTTACTTTAATGGGCTGTTAACGAAAGAGTCTCGAGTTTATATTCATCAAGGAGGATCTTCTTGTGATGAAATTAAACTGCATGAACTTGTGAGGGATATGTCGAGCCATTTCCCCATTCGTTTACCTGCACCAACACCGAAAGCACTATATAGCCCTTGTGAAATTAGACACCTCGCGATTATTGTTAATTTAGAAACTGACCCAACAGAGCGTTTTTCTGATCAAGTGGTTCACTTTGATTTTAGAAAACTCGATGTCTTTAGCTTTGGTGAAAAAGAGCAGTGTCTTATTGGTAGCATTGATTTGTTATATCGTAATTCTTGGAATGAGGTGAGAACCCTTCATTTTAGTGGCACGCAATCTATGTTGGAATCGTTAAAAACGATTTTAGGTAAAATGCACCAAGATGCGGCTCCACCTGCCTCTGTTGAAGTATTTTGTTATAGTCAACATTTGCGTGGTTTGATCCGTACTCGTGTTCAGCAGTTAGTCTCGGAATGTATTGAATTGCGATTATCAACAAATCGTTTAGAGCCGGGGCGTTTTAAGGCGTTACGCATTGCTGGGCAAACGTGGGGGTTGTTCTTTGAACGCCTTAATGTGTCGGTGCAAAAATTAGAGAATGCTATCGAGTTTTACGGTGCAATTTCATATAACAAGCTTCATGGATTGCCAGTTAAATTAGATAAAGATGCTCGCTATTTACCTGCAGTGATTGATGGTTTTGCTTGTGAAGGGATCATTCAATTCTTTTTTGAAACCACAGAAGATAATAATGTCTTTAATATCTACATATTAGATGAAGCCAATCGTGTTGAAATTTATTCTCATTGTGAAGGAAGTAAAGAAGAGCTAGTGAAAGATGTTAGCCGTTTCTATTCTTCTTCTCATGACCGATTCACATACGGCTCCAGTTTTATTAATTTTAATTTACCGCAGTTTTATCAAATAGTGAAAGTGGAAGGATTAACACAAGTGTTGCCTTTTGCTGGCGGATCCTTTGGTAAGTTATCCGACCTAGGTAGCAAAGAAGCTCAACCTGAGATGAATGTTGTTGCCCACGGATTTACAGATTATAAAGCGGTGCAACACTCTTAATTCAGAACATGCCAATACATAATCTAATACACAATAATGGGCGCGTTGATAGCGCCCATTATTGTCGTTAACTTTGCGCCTTAGAAAGAAAACGCTTCCCCACTTTGTTCCGTTATTGCTTGTGCTAGCATGGCTAAAAATTCACCGCCACTTCTATCACAAATCCATTGTGCATCTTTCCAATCAAAGTGATAGCCACCAGAGCGCGTTGCTAACCAAACTTGATGAAATGCTTCCTGACGATTAATAATAATTTTACTATTATTTTCAAAGGTTAATGTCATTACACCGCCATTGATTTCACAATCAATATCTGCGTCACCTTCGTAATTATCAATAGTTTGTTCTATTTCTGACAAGAGTTCATCAGCTAATTGGTGAAATTCACTGTCGTTCATCTTCATTTCCTATTTGCTTTTCGAGATCTAACTGCGATTATAGAGGATATTAACCAAATAAATGACAGGCAGATTTCGAATGAAAACGTATTTACGTTGCACTCTTGCTATAATAACACTGATTTCTCTTTCTGGTTGTGGCTTGAAAGGCCCTCTTTATTTCCCTCCTGAAGATACTCAGGCAAAAATGACACCGTCATCCCAGCCAACCCAGCAAGTTGAGAGCGCCTCAACTCAGACCAATTAGTCAATCTTAGAAACGGTAATTTCGTTTCAGGCAGGGGCAAGATGCAATTTTCAAAAATGCATGGTCTTGGCAACGACTTTATGGTGGTCGATGCTGTGACTCAAAATGTTTATTTTTCACCAGAATTAATATGTCGATTATCGAATCGCCATACTGGTGTTGGGTTTGATCAATTATTGGTGGTTGAAGCACCTTATGATCCTGAACTCGATTTCCATTACCGTATTTTTAATGCAGATGGGAGTGAAGTTGCGCAGTGTGGTAATGGTGCTCGTTGCTTTGCTCGATTTGTGAGATTAAAAGGTCTTACAAATAAAAGAGAGATCAAAGTCAGTACACAGTCTGGCAGGATGACCTTGCATGTTATGGATAATGATGATGTGTGCGTTAATATGGGCGAGCCTGAATTTGAACCTCAAAAAATCCCTTTTCGTGCACAAAAGGCAGAAAAGACCTATATTATCAGGGCAATGGAACGCACTGTATTATGCGGTGTAGTCTCAATGGGAAATCCTCATTGTGTTATTCAGGTTGAAGACATTAAAACAGCAGAAGTTGAGTTGTTAGGACCTGTATTAGAGCAACATGAACGTTTTCCTGAACGTGCTAATATTGGTTTTATGCAAATCGTAGACAGAAGTAACCTCCATTTACGGGTGTTTGAACGTGGTGCAGGTGAAACAAATGCCTGTGGTAGCGGTGCTTGTGCCGCTGTTGCAATTGGTATTTCACAAGGCTTATTAGACAAACGTGTGAACGTCACTTTGCCGGGTGGATCATTGCTAATTGAATGGAAGGGAGAGGGTAACTCTCTTTATATGACTGGACCGGCGACACATATTTATGATGGGATCATTCAGCTATAATATTATTTTTTGAGAGGTTATCTGTATGACGGATAAAAATGAGCAGTTCTGTTGCCCTGAAACAAACGAACTTAATGATCAACAAGTGATCCGTTACCTCAGGGAACATCCTGGTTTTTTTATCCGTAATGCAAGCTATATTGAGCAAATGCAAGTTCCTCACCCCGTCAGAGGAACCGTTTCTTTAGTCGAATGGATAATGTCGCGTCAACGTAATCGCATCCATTATCTTGAAGAAGATATGCGTTTGCTGATAGAACAAGCCGCTGAAAATGAAGCTCTGTTTAGCCAACTCTTATTATTAATTTCTGAACTCTCCAACAGCACTTCTCTTCACGAAATGCTAGAACGCTTAAACCTTTGGGCGAAGGGATTAGGACTTTATTCAGTTCAATTACGTCTATTTACCGATCGTTGGCAATTACAACCCCCTTTAGATGCACAAGACCTCCCATTATCTCGGCAAGCATTTGAACATTTTCGCATTCAACGTATGGGCGATGATAATCATTATTTAGGCCCATTAAATGGGCAAGAAATAATGTTATTGATGCCTAATGTACGACGCTCAGGTTCTGTTGCGCTTTCATTGTTAGGGCATTATGGTGATTTAGGCGTGATTATTTTTAATAGCCGAGATAACCAACATTTTCAGGAAGGGATGGGAACCGTAATGCTGGATAAGCTTGCTCATATTTTACCCGAATTGTTACTTCGTTGGATTGCAAGGCAATGAACCAACCAATAGATATTCCAGAAACACTTTCTACCGCTATCGAGCAATTTTTGCGTTATATTCAGGTTGAACGCCGATTAAGCCCTGTCACAGTAGAAAATTATCATCGCCAACTAACGGTATTAGCCCAAATGATGGTGGCGATGAAAATCACACAATGGATATCACTTGAAAGCCAACATGTACGCATGCTATTAGCGAAAAGTAATCGTAGTGGATTACAACCGACTAGCCTTGCTTTGCGCTTTTCTGCGTTACGTAGCTTTCTTGACTGGCAAGTAGCACAAGGAATGTTAGCGGTTAATCCAGCAAAAGGCATTCGTACACCTAAATCGGGTCGCCACCTTCCTAAAAATATGGATGTCGATGAAGTTAGCCAATTGATGAATATCGATTTAAAAGATCCTCTTTCTGTTAGAGACAGAACCATGCTTGAAGTGATGTATGGTGCGGGATTACGCCTATCAGAATTGGCTAACTTAAATATTAACGATATTGACATGAATGAAGGTGAAGTTCGTGTTTTAGGGAAAGGAAGTAAAGAACGAAAAGTACCATTAGGAAGAAAAGCGCTAGAGTGGTTACAAAACTGGTTTCCTATGCGAGAGCTCTATGCCCCTGAGGATAAAGCTGTCTTTATCTCAACCCAAAGTGGTAAGCGTTTATCCGTGCGCAGTGTACAAAAACGGTTTGAACTTTGGGGCATTAAACAAGGACTCAGTAGCCATGTGAACCCTCATAAATTACGCCACTCGTTTGCGACACATTTATTAGAATCCAGTGGTGATTTACGGGCTGTACAAGAGTTATTAGGACACGCTAATTTATCGACCACACAAGTTTATACCCACTTAGATTTTCAGCATTTAGCGAAAGTCTATGATGCTGCTCATCCAAGAGCTAAGAGAGAAAAATCATAATGCGCTTTTACAGAACTCTGACGCCAATTGCAGCGATGACTTTTGATTTAGATGATACGCTGTATGACAATGTGCCAGTGATGGACAAAACGGAAAAAGAGACACTGGATTTTATTCGTCAATATGATTTGCGTTTTAATCATTTCACTGAAAAAGATGTGAATGCTTATAAAAAACCACTGATAGAAAATAATCCTGATATTTTTCATGATATTACACAATGGCGTTGGCTTGCGGCGAGAAATATGTTGTTAGATTACGGTTACAGTGACGCCAAAGCACAACAAGGTGCTGATGACATTATGGCGCACTTTGCTTATTGGCGTAGCCGCATTAATGTGCCTAAAAATACTCATCAAGTTCTCTCTGAATTGGCGCAGAAAATCCCATTGATTGCGATTACAAATGGTAATGCAAACCCATTAAGTTGTGGCTTAGGGCAGTATTTTTCACATATTTTAAAAGCAGGCCCTGATGGTCGCTCTAAGCCTTATCCTGATATGTTTGATAAAGCCGCCTCACTGTTAAATCTTCCTCATGAGAAAATCTTACATGTGGGAGATCACCTTGTTACAGATGTTGAGGGTGCCGTTAATAGTGGACTACAAGCGTGCTGGATCAACCTTGATAACCGTAGTTTGTTTGAAGAAGGTGAAACCAGAGTCATGCCGCATATTGAAATTACAGATTTAAGCAAACTGATAGAATTAGTTTAATGTGATATTTAGTAAGAATGGTGCAGATAAACGCGGTTAAAAAGGGCTTTATTTTGCATAGCGCGTAAATTCCTGTTAGTTTGTTGCTTACTCTCTATTTCTGTATATATCCACAGTATTTTCTTCACTAAATGATTGGTAATTATGGACGTCTCATATCTGCTAGAAGGCCTTAACGATAAACAGCGCGAAGCAGTAGCCGCACCTCGTATTAATATGCTGGTGTTAGCTGGCGCAGGCAGTGGTAAAACACGGGTACTGGTGCATCGTATCGCTTGGTTATTATCTGTTGAACAAGCTTCTCCTTTTTCGATTATGGCTGTGACGTTTACCAATAAAGCCGCTGCAGAGATGCGTCATCGTATTGAAGACTTAATTGGTACAAGCCAAGGCGGTATGTGGATTGGCACTTTCCATAGCCTTGCT
>NZ_MIIZ01000581.1:0-7285 GCF_001743005.1 Shigella sp. FC1967
GTGGGAGAAGGATTCGAACCTTCGAAGTCTGTGACGGCAGATTTACAGTCTGCTCCCTTTGGCCGCTTGGGTATCCCACCAACATTAAATTGTTTTGCTTTATACCATTAACTCAACCGGAAATGCGGTATAGCTGTTATATCTATAAATCTAAGTATCATTCAAGCATATTGAATCGATTTTTGGATTTAATTGATAAAATGGAATAAGATAATTTTAGAGAAGAAAGCGAAGAGGAGATGGTGGTGGGAGAAGGATTCGAACCTTCGAAGTCTGTGACGGCAGATTTACAGTCTGCTCCCTTTGGCCGCTTGGGTATCCCACCAACATTAAATTGTTTTGCTGTCCGTGACAGCGGGCGCAATAATACCAAATACCTGAAATCTGTAAAGCGCTATTTTGCTAAAAATAGACTGACTGCTGTAAAAATGTGCGTATCGTTCAAGCTTTATGCGCTATCATATTGATTTTAAGCAATATCATCTTTATTAATAAGAGATAAAAAGTAAACCGCGATATGTTTTATATCGCGGTTTACTTTTAGATTAGTCATCATGTTTGCATTATTGGTGACAGAAAATTTATAAAATGATTGTTCTGTTACCGTAAACGAAGACACGTTGTGAAAGTACCCAATATAAGGCATGGCTAAGTACATTCTTTTCAACATCTCGACCAGCTCTCATCATATCTTCGGCAGAGAACGTATGATCAACATTAATCACATTTTGAGTGATGATTGGGCCTTCATCTAAATTATCATTTACGTAGTGCGCTGTTGCACCAATGATCTTGACACCGCGCTCATAAGCCTGATGGTAAGGACGTGCACCAATAAAGGCAGGTAAGAAGGAGTGATGAATATTGATAATTTGATTTGGGAAGTTTTGTACAAATGCGGGTGTTAGTACACGCATGTATTTTGCGAGTACAACATAATCAGGTTTGTATTGATTAATTTGCGCAATTAACTTTTCATCATGTTGATCACGGGTTAAGCCTTCATGGCTAACAAGATGGAAAGGAATACCAAATTGTTCTACTAAATGTTTTAGTGTGTCGTGATTACCAATGACAGCGGCAATTTCAACATCCAAATCACCAAATGCACTTTTCATTAATAAGTCGCCTAAGCAGTGTGCTTCTTTTGTCACCATAATGACAATGCGACGACGGCCTGCGGTATTTAATTCACGTTTTGAGCCTTGTGGTAAGGCATCATCTAAATCGGCCAGAAAGGTTTCATCATTAAAGATGCCTTCAAGCTCGGTACGCATAAAAAAGCGACCTGTACGATGATCAACAAACTCACTATTTTGAACAATATTTAATTGATGTTTGTAGCAAATATTCGTGATTTTAGCGATAAGTCCTTTTGCATCAGGGCAAATAGTACGCAGTATTTTTTTTTTGAGTATTTTGGTGTTGCATGTATGGATAAATCCTTTCTTTTACTTCTATGTTTGCAGTTATTTGATGTTATTTTCACAACATTTTTTGTATTTACGTCCAGAACCACAAGGGCAGGGATCGTTTCGTCCCACTTTCGGTTTCACACCGTCAATATAAAACCAACAGTTATCTATTTTTAGAAAACGAGAGCGTTCATGTAAGTACTGTTTATCATCGGCATTTCTTTCAATAAAGCAAGCCGAGAATTCAACATATGCCTCATTTTTATTTGTGCTCGCTTGCGATGAAATGACATTGAGTCCAAGCCACTGTGTATTTGGAAAGCCTGAAACTAATTCATCATGCAAAGATGCAACACGACAAGAAGGGTGCCACGTTTTTATTAAGTAATCAGCATTATGTTTAACAAACGCGCTATAACGCGAACGCATCAATGCTTCTGCTGTTGAAGCGTTTTTTTTGACCTAAATGGTAAGGCTCACAGCAATCAGAGTAGAATAATTGACTATTGCAGGGGCATAAACTTGACAAAATAATGTCCTAAATCACGTTATTAGTATGACGATTTCCCCGTAGATTGAAAAAAGTAACGATTGGGAATAATTAACGTCAATGTTGAACTAAACTAATAATGTAGCGCTAATTAATCAGCATGTGAAACGATAGTTACCGGAGTCACCAATGAACAAAGCCTTAGTGGGTAAAAAAATTTTAATAATTGATGATGAGGTCGTTTTTCGCACAATGTTGACGGAATATTTCTCACATGAGAAAGCTTGTGTTTATACAACAGATAACGGTAGCCAAGCATTATCTTTATTAGAAGGGGGAGTACTCCCCGATCTGATTTTATGTGATATCCGTATGCCAGTAATGAATGGCCCCACTTTTTTTGTGCCACCTTGAACAACGTAAATTGGATATTCCTGTTATTGCTATTTCATGTACAGACAATATGGCTGAAATAGATGATATGTTGCGTTTAGGGGCGCAAGAGATTTTTCTAAAGCCAATAACACATCTTGAGAAATTAAAACAAAAAAGTTATTGAAGTATTATGTCCTGGCTTTTTTTGAATCAGTATTAATAGAAGGTATACATTTTGAACCACTTTGGAATAGCTTACGAAAAGATACCCATTATATTCAGTCGTTCATAAAACAGATGCAACCTCAAGTTAAACAGGTTGTTGCGGGATATTGTGTTAATTATCGTCAATTAAATGATATCACTAAAATGGGGTTGTTATTTGATATTGCAGCTTTATCTGAAGACCAAATTATTTTCTATTGTGTTGATATATCGAGGGATGATGAAAATGGACTTTTGGTCGCTTTTACTCTTACGGGTTGTTTTTAATGATGTATTAAAAGTCATCACAAAAAAGTAAAAAACGTTGCCAAGTATGTATAATATGTTGAATAAACTAAATAAAATGCTTAATGAAATTGGAGTGAAAGGGACCTTTCCTATTATACTTGGTTATTATCATACACAGAAAAAAGAATATCCTTTTAGCTTCAGCAGGTTTAAAAGCCGAAATAAAAACAGAAAATAAAAAATTTGAGTTAAATAGCGGTATTCCTTTAGGCACGCTGCAACTTTTATATATTAATCAAGTAAAATGCGAAGGAACAAATTGGCAATGTAAAATTTGGGACAGCAGAAATCAGATTAAATTAATGTTTTCCCCTATCTATAAAAGTTAAATGTAGATTAAATAAAATAGAATATTGTGCATATATTAAACATAAATGAAGAACTATCTCAATTAACGGGTAGGGCTCTGTTTATCCTTAGATATTAGCTGGTATACTCTGGCAATTATTTTTAATTGTGCCCATTCAAAGCTGAAAGTAGAACGGTACTAATTGCAGGAGAATTATAATGTCATCAGCAGTACGTAAAGTAAGAAAAGCGGTGATCCCTGTTGCTGGATTAGGAACAAGAATGCTACCTGCAACCAAGGCAATTCCAAAAGAGATGTTGCCAGTGGTTGATAAGCCTCTTATTCAATATGTAGTGAATGAATGTATTGCAGCAGGTATTAATGAAATTGTACTTGTTACACATTCATCTAAAAATTCAATTGAAAACCATTTTGATACGAGTTTTGAATTAGAAGCGATTTTAGAAAAACGCGTTAAACGCCAGTTATTAGAAGAAGTACAAGGTATTTGTCCAAGTCATGTCACTATCATGCAAACTCGTCAGGGAATAGCAAAAGGATTAGGCCATGCTATTTTATGTGCTAAGCCATTAATTGGCGATGAACCTTTCGCTGTTATCCTGCCTGATGTTATTTTAGATAGATACAGTGCTGATTTAACGAAAGTTAACTTAAAAGAGATGCTTTCTCACTTTGAACGCTCTGGCGCAAGTCAAATCCTTGTTGAACCAGTGCCTGAAGATGAAGTCTCTAATTACGGTATTGTCGATTGCATGGGTGAAAATTTATGCCCAGGTGATAGCAAACCAATCACACGTGTTGTTGAAAAACCTAAGAAAGAAGAAGCACCTTCAAATTTATCTATCGTAGGGCGTTATGTATTATCTGAAAGTATCTGGCCACTATTAGCGAAAACAGCACCCGGTGCTGGAGATGAAATTCAGTTAACTGATGCGATTGCCATGTTGATTGAAAAAGAAGCCGTTGAAGCTTATCACCTACAAGGGAAAAGCCACGATTGTGGTAATAAATTAGGATATATGAAAGCCTTCGTAGAGTATGGAATACAGCACGAAGAGTTTGGCGAAGATTTTTCACAATGGCTAAAATCATTAAAAATACAGTGAAATAAAGCGGCTTAATAAGCATTTATATGGTTGCTCTCATTGTATAAGCTCCGCAAATACATGATGTATGACAAGCTGATTATTTTATGAGAAAAGCTAGATAAAGCGACGGTAAGATATTAAGGTATGCTCAATACATTGAGTATTGAGCCATGTTGATTTCTGTAATGTATGATGATGTAAGCGTTATGATGTTTAATCGAGGTGATATTAAGCATGATAGCGTTGGCATAAAAATAAATTATTGGGTTATTTGAGTGATTATATGAAAATATTGGTAACAGGTGCTGCGGGGTTTATTGGCTATCATATGAGTCAGCGTTTAATCGAAATGGGTTATCATGTTGTCGGAATAGATAACATGAATGATTATTATGATGTGCGCCTAAAAGAAGCTCGATTAGCTAAATTACAACAGCTAGAAAAATTTCATTTTGAGAAACTTGATATCGTTGACTCAGTAAAAGTGGCTCAATTATTTGTATCACACCAATTTGACCGAGTTATTCATTTAGCGGCTCAACCGGGGGTTCGCTATTCAATTAAAAACCCAATGGCATATATTGATGCGAATATTATTGGTCATATTAATATATTAGAAGGATGTCGCCATAATAAAGTTGGACATCTTATCTACTCCTCTTCAAGCTCTGTTTATGGTTTAAATCAGAAACAGCCTTTTTCAACAGAAGATAGCGTTGATCATCCTGTTTCATTATATGCGGCAACAAAGAAAGCGAATGAGTTAATGTCTCATAGCTATTCACATTTATATCAATTACCAACAACGGGATTACGTTTCTTCACTGTATATGGTCCTTGGGGAGTCCTGATATGGCATTATTTAAATTCACTAAGGCAATGTTAGCTGGTGAGCCTATTGATGTTTATAATAGTGGAGAAATGACGCGCGATTTTACTTATGTCGATGATATTGTGAGTTCAGTTGTTCGATTGATCAATGTTGTACCAGAAGCAGATAAAAATTGGACAGTAGAGAAAGGCGAAACGTCTTCAAGTTCTGCACCTTATAAAATTTATAATGTGGGGAATGGGCAACCAACTAAATTGATGTCATTCATTGAAGCAATAGAAAAATCATTAAATATTAAAGCTAAATTGAACTTAATGCCGATGCAAGATGGTGATGTTCTTTCGACTTGTGCGGATTGCCAAGACTTGTCTGAGACAATCGGTTTCTCGCCGAATACCGCCGTAGAATATGGCGTAAAACAGTTTGTTGATTGGTATTTAACTTATTATAAAAACTAATAATATTAGTCTAATTAAATCAAATCAAAGAAAAGGAGCTATAAAAGCTCCTTTTTTCATTATAAATAAAAATAAATAACGCAGTTGTTATATTTTTATTTTCGCTTACCCCTATCTAACACAAACAACATCAGCACATATTAAAATTAAACGCTTGTTTAATTAAATGGAGCAAACAAGAAAATACCCTTTTAAATAATTAAAAGGGTATTTTAAATAGAGTATTGACTTAAATTACAGCAGGAAATCGTCTAATGATTTGCCTTCTTCATCAATAGCACGTTTGATTACAGCTGGTGTACGACCTTGGCCTGTCCAAGTTTTAGTTTCACCATTTTCATCAACGTAAGAGTATTTAGCTGGACGAGCTGCACGTTTAGCACGGCCAGTTTTATTAGTCGCACTTGCTTCAAGCAAGTCTGTTGGATCAATACCCGCTTCTTCTAACATTTCACGGTATTTTTGTAATTTCTGAACACGTTCTTCTTCAGCTGCTTTTTCTAATGAGAATTCTTCACGACGCTCATTAACGACAACTTCGAGTTTCTCCAACATTTCTTCTAAAGTTTCTAAAGAAGTTTCTCTTGCTTGTGCGCGGAGAGTACGGATGTTATTTAATATTTTTAAAGATTCGCTCATTTTCCTGGTCTCAAATAAATGTTGTTGGCTGATGTAATACTAATAATAGATTGCTATTTAAATTTCTGCAATACCTAAATACAAACCTTACGTAAAATTTCTTTTTTTTAAACTAATATCTCAACGAAAAAAATAATAAAACTTGAGGCATCTTTAGTCAATAAAGGAAATATTAGTAAGGAAATGCATCTTTTAACGGATGATAACGCTAATGCTAAAGAATAGAAAGCTTTGTTCATTTTTTTATAATAACGGACTTTTTTCTAAAAATGGAATCGGACTAACTTTCATACTTTAATAAAGGTATATCAAGGTGTGTTTTAATATGTTAAGTACTTATTAAAGCTATTTATTTTTTAAGCAAAAATTAGCATTAACAACGAACCTCATCTTTTGATGGTATATCTAGAATAGAAATAAAGGTAATAAATACTTGTTATGGATAACTTGTAGATTGTTTATGTTAGACTGTCGCTCGTGAAAATAAACACTATTTAAGGAGAGAGCTGATGGCTCAGCTTTACTTTTATTATTCAGCCATGAATGCTGGAAAATCAACATCTTTATTGCAATCCTCTTATAACTATAATGAACGAGGCATGCGCACATTGATTTTTACTGCGGCTATTGATACACGCTTTGCAAAGGGAAAGATTAGTTCGAGAATAGGATTAAGTGCGGATGCATTACTCTTTAGTGATGATATGAATATTCGTGACGTTATTGTTGCTGAGCATAACAAACAGACTATTCATTGTGTATTGATTGATGAGTGCCAATTTTTAAGTAAAGCACATGTCGAACAACTTTGCGATATAACAGACACCTATGATATTCCTGTTCTCACGTATGGACTAAGAACGGATTTTAGAGGAGAGTTATTTACAGGTAGTGCTTATTTATTAGCATGGGCTGATAAGCTCGTAGAACTTAAAACAGTCTGTTATTGCGGTAGAAAGGCAAATAAAGTATTACGTTTAGATGATAAAGGAAATGTCCTGAGTGATGGTGCTCAAGTTGAAATTGGTGGAAATGAAAAATATGTTTCAGTCTGCCGTAAACATTATACACAGGCAACGCTAAAAGGGTGTATTGAACAAGAGCAACCTTTTCAAATTCTCTCTTTCACTAAAATTGCTAAGGTGAAAAGAGAGATAAAATAAGC
>NZ_MIIZ01000582.1:0-7242 GCF_001743005.1 Shigella sp. FC1967
TGCGTTTGCTTCAGCATCACGAACCATTTTTTGGATTTCTTCTTCATTTAAGCCAGAAGAAGCTTTGATAGTGATGTTTTGCTCACGACCGCTGTTTTTATCTTTCGCTGATACATGCAAGATACCATCAGCATCGATATCAAAAGTCACTTCGATTTGTGGCATACCACGTGGTGCTGCTTGAATACCATCTAAGTTAAACTGACCCAGTGATTTGTTATCACTTGCACGTTTACGTTCACCTTGTAATACGTGAATAGTTACAGCAGATTGGTTATCTTCTGCGGTAGAGAACACTTGGCTATGTTTAGTTGGAATTGTGGTATTTTTTTCCGATCAGGGAAGTCATTACACCCCCCATTGTTTCGATACCTAAAGACAGTGGTGTTACGTCAAGTAACAGAACGTCTTTAACATCACCCGCTAATACACCACCTTGAACAGCCGCACCCATTGCAACAGCTTCATCTGGGTTAACGTCTTTACGTGGCTCTTTACCAAAGAAATCTGCAACGGTTTTTTGAACCATTGGCATACGAGTTTGACCACCAACCAGAATAACGTCGTTAACTTCGCTAACTTTCAGACCAGCATCTTCTAATGCAACACGTACTGGTTCCATAGAACGTTTAACTAAATCTTCAACTAAAGATTCCAGTTTTGCACGAGTTACTTTGATATTTAAGTGTTTAGGGCCAGTCGCATCAGCTGTAACGTATGGCAAGTTAACATCTGTTTGTTGTGCAGAAGATAATTCGATTTTCGCTTTCTCTGCTGCTTCTTTCAGACGTTGCATTGCTAATGGATCGTTACGCAGATCAATGCCTTGTTCTTTCTTAAATTCATCAACTAAATAGTTAATTAAACGGCTATCGAAGTCTTCACCACCTAAGTGAGTATCACCATTGGTAGACAGAACTTCATAGGTTTTTTCGCCATCAACTTCATCAATTTCGATGATAGAGATATCGAATGTACCACCACCTAAGTCGTAAACTGCGATAGTACGGTTACCCACTTCACGATCTAAGCCGTAAGCCAGAGCAGCCGCTGTTGGTTCGTTAATAATACGTTTAACATCAAGACCAGCGATACGACCCGCATCTTTAGTCGCTTGACGTTGAGCATCGTTAAAGTAAGCTGGAACAGTAATAACCGCTTCAGTAACAGCTTCACCTAAATAGTCTTCCGCTGTTTTCTTCATTTTTTTCAAAACTTCAGCAGATACTTGTGGTGGAGCCATTTTTTCGTTACGCGCTTCAATCCAAGCATCACCGTTATCCGCTTTTACAATTTTGTAAGGCATGATAGCAACGTCACGCTGAACTTCTGCATCTTCAAAACGACGACCAATTAAACGTTTGATGGCAAATAAAGTATTTTGTGGATTAGTCACAGCCTGACGTTTTGCAGGTTGACCAACTAAAATTTCACCATCTTGTGCATAAGCAACGATTGAAGGAGTAGTACGATCGCCTTCTGCGTTTTCAATAACCCGGGCAGTTTTGCCATCCATTACAGCAACACAAGAGTTAGTTGTACCCAGGTCAATACCAATAATTTTACCCATTTAAACGCCTCCAAAGAGAATTCTTTATCAATTTGATTACCAATCTATATGAGGATGAATATTCATTTTTCAAGTCACAAATTAATAGACTAAACAACATCATCTCAAAGCGGATACAAAATCAACGCAACTCAATAGTGGTAATTGCAGTTGAAAAAGTAGATGGGGTCATAAATACATTCATCAAGGGGAATAATGAAAAAAAATGCAAAAAATGCGAAAAATTTGTGCTCAAGAATAAAATTAGGAATTAAAACTTATTATTTTCATAATGTTAGAGAAATTACAAATCACATTATGATTTATCTAAAATGCTTTTTTAAGACTAGACTTAGAATAAATGCATAACCATTTGAAAAACAATGTTTTTTAACTTTTATAATAACAGCATCAGATAAATATAAGGTTATTTTTGCATATTCAAACTGAATCACCACATTTCCTCGACAGAAAGGCGACGGACAAAAATAACCTCTTACATCATTTATGCTGAAGTGGAACGTCGTGCTGATTTAGGTCTAAACGCAGCAACAATCGCTTCATTAGTTTCGATATAAGGGCCATCAAGCAGTTGAATACAGTACGGTACACTAGCAAAAATACCACTAACAATCACATTACCGTCGTTATCCTTTAATCCTTCCAATGTTTCTGCGATAGCTTTCGGCTGCCCAGGTAGATTTAGAATTAGCGCTTGGTTACGAATAACACCAACTTGGCGAGATAAAATAGCGGTGGGGACAAACTTCAGACTAATTTGACGCATCTGCTCGCCAAAACCGGGCATTTCTCTATCTGCAATAGCCAACGTAGCATCAGGAGTAACGTCTCGACGAGCGGGGCCTGTTCCCCCTGTTGTTAACACTAAATGACAGCCGACTTCATCAACTAGCTCACACAGTGTTTGCTCAATCATAAGTTGTTCGTCAGGAATTAAGCGTGATTCGATATGAAAAGGCGTTATTAATGCCGTTTTTAGCCAAGCTTCTAAAGCGGGTAAACCTTTATCTTCATACACCCCACTTGATGCACGATCAGAAACAGAAACTAAACCAATACGTAAGTCATTCATATCGAACCTCTATTAATCAATCACCGTCTAACTTGCGCGCAGATATTACCATGAGAACACAAGAGAATTAAAAAGAATCTCAATATATTACTGATAATTACTATTTGATTGTTGAGAATAGATAATAAGAAATGATCACAATCTATTTTTATATCGTGTTAACTCATAACGAAAAAGGGAGCATACGCCCCCTTTCTTTCATCTTAAATAAGATTAATTAATATTATTCATCAATATACTTAGTAATATAAGAAGCCGCTAATTTTTTCGCTTCCGCTAATTGTGCTGCATTTAATGCGCGAGCAGTACGTTTTAACATCGCTTCGTCACCATCACCATTTTCAACAGCCACAGAGAACCATGCATAAGCTTCTTTCAGATCGCGTTTAACGCCTTTGCCATAATAATAGTTTAAAGCGAGGTTATTTTGCGCCAAACCATTACCTTGCATCGCTGATTTTCTATACCATTCAACCGCTTTACGTGCATCTTTAGCAACACCGTCGCCTTCATCGTACATTACGCCTAAGTTATTTTGCGCATCACGATTTCCTTGGTTTGCTGCTTTGGTATACCAGAAAACGGCTTTAGTGCCGTTACGCTCTACCCCTTCACCGTCGTCATAAGAAACAGCAAGGTTATATTGTGCATCAGAGTGACCTTGTTCTGCTGCTTTTGTATACCAAACTACCGCTTTTTCATGATCTTGTGCTACACCGATACCTTCATCATAAGAGATACCAAGGTTATATTGTGCATCGCTATCGCCTTGCTCACCGGCTTTAGTATACCAATACACGGCTTTCTCATGGTCTTGCTCTACACCATCACCATCATCATAAGAAACAGCGAGATTATATTGAGCTAAAGAAACACCTTGGACAGCGGCTTTGTTATACCAATAAACTGCTTTTTCTGCATCACGGTCAATATCATTACTCATGTCATACATCAGTGCTAAATTTAACTGTGCTTCAGCGTGACCTTGTTCGGCAGCTTTGGTATACCACTCCAGCGCTTTTTGTCCATCCTGCTCAACACCTTCGCCATTCTCATATTTTACGCCCAATTGATACTGAGATGCTGCATTTCCACTTTCAGCACTTTTTTCAATTGCAGGTAAAGAGAACGCCGTTTTACTTTCTGCCATTGCAGCGCCACTAAAAAATAACGATGCAAGTACCGTTGCCAAGACAATCTTTTTCATAATTCACCAATAATAAATAGAGTTTTTTAATAATATATTTTTATAATTATTACTGGATAAATAATATATTCCAATCAATTTAATCTTAAAATTAACTTAAATGTTATTTTGAGTAGCAAAAAATGAAAATACCCATCTATATAAGATGGGTATTTAAGATTTTTATAAGAATTTAACGACGAATTATAATAAATCCGCAATCATTTTCTCTAATTTTTCCTGATCAACAGCAAATTTACGAATACCGTCAGATAATTTATCTACAGCCATTGGGTCAGCATTATGCTCCCAATAGAATTGAGCTTCAGTGATAGCGTCTGGACGTGCTTTCACTTCGCCTTTGTAGGATAATTTATGTTCAACTTCACCTTCAGCTTCTGATAATTCTTTTAACAGTGCTGGAGCAATTGTTAAACGGTCACAACCCGCTAATTCTAAAATCTCACCGATATTACGGAAACTTGCACCCATAACAACAGTGTTATAGCCGTGTTGTTTGTAATAGTTATAGATTTCAGTAACAGAAATCACACCTGGATCTTCAGCTGGAGCAAACTCTTTTTTTATCTGTATTCGCTTTATACCAATCCATGATACGACCAACAAATGGAGAAATCAGGTAAACACCTGCTTCAGCACATGCACGCGCTTGAGCAAAAGAGAACAGTAAAGTCAGGTTACAGTTGATACCTTCTTTTTCTAATTGCTCTGCGGCACGGATACCCTGCCAAGTAGATGCTAATTTGATAAGAATACGGTCGTTACTGATACCCGCATCATTATAAAGTTTGATTAAATGACGTGCTTTTTCGATACATGCTTGTGTATCGTAAGAAAGACGTGCGTCAACTTCCGTTGAAATACGGCCAGGGATCAGCTTTAAAATTTCTAAACCGATATTTACTGCCAATTTGTCGCAAGCATCAACGATTTGTTGTTCACGTGAATCGCTTTGTGAACGAGCCCATTCAATCGCTTCATCAATTAATTTACGATATTCAGGAATTTGAGCTGCATTTAAAATTAAAGATGGGTTGGTAGTTGCGTCTTGTGGCTGATACAGTTTCATTGCTGCGATGTCACCAGTGTCAGCAACAACCGTTGTCAGCTTACGCAAAGAAGTCAATTTGTTGGTCATTTTGTTTATCTCATCTACTAGGTAAATCTGTTTGCAGTCACCTGCGGATATCTATTGATAATAACATGGACTGCTCACACTACAAGACGCTTAGATTCATACAAAGCAATTATTTAAATGCCAAACGTTTTCGCAAAACAAAAGCGGAAAAAAACAGAAGAAAGTCGCAAGCTGAATCGTTTAAATCGTCTAATTTTACAACAAATAAGAGAAACAATTGTTTTTTCCTATTACTATAATTTAGTCTTTAATCAAAAGAATTTGTTATATTTGGTCAATATTAAAATAACGTATCGAGGGAATTATGCTAATCACCATTTCACCAGCTAAAACACTGGATTTCGAATCGCCTTTAGCAACAACGCACTTCACTCAACCTGAATTGCTCAAATATTCCCAACAACTTATCGAAGAATGTCGGAAATTATCATCGAGCGATATTGCAAGCTTAATGAAAATAAGTGATAAGCTCGCGGGATTAAATGCCGCTCGTTTTGGTGAATGGCAACCTAATTTCACACCAGAAAATGCACGCCAAGCTATTTTGGCATTTAAAGGTGATGTTTATACTGGAATGCAAGCTGAAGGTTTTTCTGAAGATGATTTTCAATTTGCACAACAACATTTACGTATGCTTTCTGGCTTATATGGTGTACTTCGCCCACTTGATTTAATGCAACCGTATCGTCTTGAAATGGGAATAAAGCTAAAAACTAACAAAGGAAGCGATTTATACCAATTTTGGGGAAATACCATTACAGAAGCGTTAAACAAAGCACTTGAGGAACAAGGCGATAATATTTTAATTAATTTAGCATCTGATGAATATTTTAAATCAGTTAATCCGAAAAAACTCAATGCTGAAATTGTTAAGCCTATTTTTCTTGATGAAAAAAATGGAAAATATAAAGTGATCAGTTTCTACGCTAAAAAAGCCCGTGGATTAATGAGCCGCTTTGTTATTCAAGAAAAACTGACCAATAAAGCACAACTGAAAGAGTTTGATCTTGAAGGTTATCAATTTAATTCGGCAGAGTCAGAAGGTAATACCTTAGTATTCAAACGTGCTGAATCTATGGCCAAATAAATATCGTTTAAATTGAACGCTCAATGATAAAATAGCCCTTAGCAAAGGGCTATTTTTTAATCTTAAAATTCCCAATGCTTTACTACCACTGATAATGGCGACCATACTAGTGATGGAGCAAGCTCACTACCTTGCATTATCATTAATTGTTGCTCATTAAACTGTGCCATTTCTTGAATAATCGCAGCTAGCGATTGCGCTGAAAGCTCACTTTGTTTCTCAATAATAGAAACGGTTTTATCTGCTTCATTATGTTGTGTCTTTACAGTTAAAACAAATTGATTATCCTGCGTTTTATACTGCATATCCTCGCCGACTTGAGAAGCAATAATCTTATCGTGTTTTGATAATCCTGAAATAAAAAGGTGACTACTATTTCCTTCATCATAAATAGTCACTTCACCATAACGCTTTTTTCACAATATAAACATTATTGCCCGTACCACCATTTAAATAGTCATCGCCAAATTCAGATATTAATAAGTCATTTCCACTTCCTGCATTGAGGCTATCATTTCCCGCTCCTGCAATTAAAATATGATGTCCGTGATTAACGACAATATGATCATCCCCTTTTCCACCATCAATCACCGAGCTATTTTTATTACGATTAACAACAATATCATTCCCTTCCATTGGTTCAATAATTGATAATAACTCAACCGCTTGATTCAGTTTTTCTTGCGAGGCAAGCAAATAAAACGGCGAGTAAGCGTGAGAAAGAGAATATTCAGATAACGTCTCTTTATTTAAAATCAAAGACTCAGGGATCATAAGTACATCGTCTTCTGCTGTTATCGCTAAATTTAAATCTGTAATAGGAACGAGCAAACGTTGCTGGCTCTCTTTGGTAGGAAGAGTGAAAACCATATTATCTTTATCAATAAAACGAAGCTTCATCCCTGCTCCCCAAATAGCGTCAATATGGGATGGCTCAAAAGCCAGCTTTAAGTGACTATCAGGATGATAACGATGTGATAAAACATTATTACTAAATATTAAATCAAAACCACTAATATCAGATAGAAAGAAATCACTTATACTGTTTGATAATATTCCATTTATATTATTAGAAAGCGAAATTTTAATTTCATCGTATTTATTATTTGCTAAATAAGTTTTTAATTTGATAACTATCATGACCAGCGCTTAATTTAATAAATGAATG
>NZ_MIIZ01000583.1:0-7227 GCF_001743005.1 Shigella sp. FC1967
TTTGTTTCTTTCTTCTTTGGCGTCTAAGGTTGCTCTAATTAAATCTATGGGGCCAACAAAAATAACGCCTCCATAAGGAGAACCCATAATGCAACCACTTAATAAACTAACAATGCTAATAGCTGTTAAATTTTCTTATCAAGTACATATTGTTTCCTTATTCAGAACGTAATAACGCATATCGATTCAATAATTGTTTAAAATGATTGTCTATTTGTTGGTACTCATAGTCTGAAACTGTATTTTGAGTCGGTTGTTTTTCAAGTAATCGTAGCTCTTCTTCTAAAGGTTTTGCTTGGTTGAAATGTTGACGAGCTTTGAAAATGATCGATTTTAATTCAGAGCCTGTAATGTAACTTTTAGGATTACCATCAAAGCTATCTAATCTTTGGCTTAATCCATCGAGTTCAGTCATACCTTTAGACCATTGATTGAGTTGTTCATCTGTGGTGGCATTTATTTTTAGATTATTTTTCCAAAGCTGTGTAAACGATAAAAGCTCTGTATTATCTTCATACTGTTCGTTCAAATAAGTAATGATTTCGAGTCCATAACGCTGTGCCCATATGGGAGAAAGTAATGTGAGTTCATCTAAACGTTGTTGGATTATATCAATCTGTTCAGAATTGAGTGTCTTTGTTATATGTTGACCATTTGCAGTTTGTTGTTCAATAAGAGAGCCTGCATGGGCATTAATGGTTGGAATATAAGGAAAAGCATCTGTCAGATCATTATTTTTTAATTCAGATAACCAGAAATAAAATAGAATAAAAAAGAATAAACTACTGATTATTGCACCAATTAAAACTCCCCGCCATAACTCTTGTCGAGATGTCTTTTTCATAGAGGGTTCTAATGATATTGAGGAAGAGATATAAGTTTTTGGTGATTCAATACTTTCATTAGTATTAGAAGAGGGAGATGATGTAGATAAAGCAATATCGATAATTTTAGTCGGGGTTCTTATCTTCCTTATTAATAGTAGGAGATAATTCGGGAGAATTAAAATTATTATCTAATGTATCGGCATTCTCTAATTGCCTAGCTTGAGCAATAATTAAGTTCTCTAGATAATCAAACTGAACAAGATGTTTAATTTCTAATGTTTTAAAATGATGATTAATATTCTTTAATAATTCTTCTATTTGATAAAGAATAGGCAAGTCAGAATAAACAAACGTCGTCCCACGAATACCTAAGATTAACTGTTGGCTTAAGGACGAAAGAATATTGATACGGGTATGTGTTTGTATTGGCCATAATGTTTGCCAATGTTGAGTCAATATTTTGTGAATAAGGTAAAGCCCTTCATTTAAACCATCAAGTCCAGCTTGATTCTGGCGGCATATGACAAACCAAGAGGCGGTTTGAAGATCGACACCATTTTGATTAAATAAAGAAATACACAATTCATGGACATATTGCCAATTAATATCTGGACGGGCTGGGTGAAAACGTTTATCAAGTTCTTCTTTAATATGCAAGAAATTGATTAAATACACGAGGATCACCTCCAATTGAAAGTGAATCTAAGTAAGAGTTCATAGTTTCCTCAAGTTAATTGAAGGTTCAATAATATAAAAAAGATCTAATTAAAGAAAATTAAAAATAAGCAGAAATAAACAATATCATGATAAATAAAATTGTTTTTTCAAATGGTGAAGGAATATTCTTCCGTCAGGTGAAAACTCAGTACCATAACGTATAAGTCCTTTTTCATGTAATTCAATATCTAAAGAATAACACAACTTTCCAAATTCATTTTCAGGTAATATACTTAGTGAGACTGATTTTATCCTCGGTTCATATTTTAATAATGTGTTGATAATATAGACATTACTTTATGTGAACTTCCCGGTAATCCTTGTATTATTTTACTCATATCAGGTAAACCATAATCAGGTAGATGTTTTAATGTCCCTGCTCGTGAATTTAATATTCGACGAATGTTATCCATAACAGAAAGAATAACTGATCTTCTTCTGAGATAGAATCGATAGGTAATCCACCTGAAAAATAGCCTGTTAGCATTTCATAGAGAGAAGGGTGTGACATCGTTATTTTTTTATCCAAAGGTTGTAATGTTAATGTATTTTCAGCAAGTACAATTTTACGTGCTTTATCAGGATCGAGTTCGTTTTTTAGGAATAACAATCCGCCAGTTATTTTTGGCTTCATCAGGCGTATGAAACATTATGGCAATAGCGACAAATTCAGTTTCTTTTTTCCATCTCCATATCAAAAGAAATAGATTCACCAGGACGAATACGTAAGTCTTTTTGCGCTAATAAAGAAGAGGTTAAAACATCATCATTTTGATTAAACAGTGAGAGATAATCGCTATCATTAAAAGTATCAGCGGATTTTAGTTGGAATACTCGAACAATGACGGAAAGTGATGAACCATTATCATCAGTATTAAGTGCTTCTCTTGCGGTAAAATCTAAATGCAATATTTTAATTTGCTTATAAAAAATAGATTTAGTTAAAGAAACCGTACCATCACTGATAGTTTGAGTTAAACCACAACCTGCGATTGCAAACGTTATGATAAATAACAGTACTAGTCGCAGAGGATAAGAAAGAAATGTTTGCGATTTAAAATTGATAATTGCCATATGAATCACTTTTATAATGTTGAGTGCGGGGAGTTAGATATTGATAAAAACCAATTCCAATGGTGATAAAAGATGCTGGTTGTGTTTCAATCTGACTGTGAGGTCGCATGACGGCAGTTCTACCTAACTGTACTCCTTGTTTTTTAGAGGTGCTCAAGGTTGCATCCGGTAATAAATGTCTAGGTAATGTTAAACGTAGTCGTGCATTAACTCTTGAACCCAAATAAACGCGAAGTAATGCCATAAAATCCTGATAAATGCTGCCATCGGGTAACCAGCCCTTTGCTTCTTCTTTATTTTCTGTATGTAGCTTGATTAATACTTGGCTATTTACATCAATAGCATAGCGACCTAAAACGGGTTTATTTTCTAATGTTATAGGTTGCAAACACGACATGATGGTGGGAGTATCGAGTGCAATTCTGCGTGGATCATGAGGTGTAATACGGACTTTTGTTGATGGTGCTAATAATTTTACTAATGCGCTAATGCCTTCGGCTGTACGTGTCGGTAAACGTAAGATCCCTAATAGTGCCAAAAAGCGAGATAAAGGTGATTGCACATGATTAGCACAACCAGGAATACCCAAGCCAATTAAACCATAAAGATATTGCGATGTTTTATCTGATCCTCCTTCTCCAAAAGTTGCGGGATAAGAATATTTACGCCAGATCCGATAAAACTGGGTGGTAAGGCGATGGTTAAAAATATCTAAAAAGTCAGTGAGTGAATCTGTGCCATCGCGGTATTGCGCAATATCGTCAAGATAAGATGTTGGGAGTGGTGATGTGATACCATAAAGTCCCAAAAAGGTAGTATGTAAGCTTGGTATGGTACTTTTTCGGTATTTATCTAGAGGATCTGTTCCTTTGATCTCAGAGGCAGGAAATCCCATACCACGATGTGGGCGAAAGCGAATAGGATCCATTTTCGGGTCATGAGAACTGCCTAATTCAGGTAATTCAGGGGTGGATTTTTCAAGTAATTGGCAAAAGCGATAGAAATTTACATAAGGTAGCTTTTCACCTAACATCTGAATTAACGGGGTAGCTGCGGATTGTGGCTTTCTTTCCATTGAATGCGTTTTCCTGTTGGTAAAATAATCAGTGTTAATTGATTAAAAAGATGAACATCAGCATAAAGTGCAAAAAAGCGATTAAGCATTTCACCAAATAAATGAATATCACCTTCACCATTAAAACCATTGCTATCAATTGTGACTTCGATATCAATACCTCGTTGTAAAAAACCTTTCTCAAAGCGTTCAATTAAATGATGCTCGACATGAATAATGGCATTGAGTTTTCTATGGTTCATATCATCATCTCGCCAATCATAAAGCGCGAGAGTACCTCGTAGCACTTCAGCATTATCCATCATGTTTAGAAAGCTAGAACCTAAGTGGCTTAGCACTCGCCAGTGGAAGCGATCTTCTGAAGGGGGATAAAGAGGCAGTGTTGGCTTACACAAATTACATACTGTTATTGGGATCTGTAGGGTTTGCTCTGTTCTATCAAGTAAAGTACTTTGTAGTGCTTTGCGAGGTAATTGCCCATTAGTCCCTGTGAGTTGCAATGATAGGGTTTCTGTCTGAGTTGCTAAATCAATCGCTTGTTTTTCTCCTCCTAATATAAGCCAAGTATCATGAAGACCTGTCACACCTCGTTTCACTCGGGTATGATAATAACGTTCAGGCGCATTATGCCGTAACATTCCACCACGATGGCGAAAGCTGGTAAAAGGTACATAAACCGCTTCATTTGTACGCTGAGAGCCATGTACACTATCAACACTATATATTTCAGTATGCCCATCTTGAATACGGCGTGGTCGTAATAAATATTCGCTTTCCAGCCCATTAATCGTTAGTGGATCGGCTTCTATGTTAAAAAGATTGATAACGGGTACGCAATGTAAACGAATATTTTCCTCATTTAATGTAAGCGCGTTATCCCACAATGTATTGAGAACAATATCTAATTCAAATGCAGATGTTTCTTCAGGGAAGTGAATATCATCTAATCCATTAAGTGAAACAAACATAAATTTTTCACGAAAAGAAAAATATTCGAGTAATAATTGATAGCCACTAAATGTGGTATCTCCTTTAGGCCAAAGCGTGTCTGTATTCTCAAATCCTCTCGGTGAAAAATAAAGAGGGATCGCAATTCTATCTTTTGATTGGGGGAGTTTTAGATAGGTTTTTGCAATTTGTTTAGTTAATGCCAAATGCAATGCATTAGTTGTCGGAATATCTCCAGATAAATAAAATGAGAGCGCATGAAGACTCACTTCAGACCAATTAATCATTTCACTACATTTAAATTTTAATCTGATCGTTGAGCGTCCATCGGGCTCAGTCGTTAAGTTTACAGCGACAATTTTTATTGGATTAAGCGTTAAATCTTGAGTTGTTCGATAATGACAAACTGTTTTTTTAGGACCGACAGGGCGAGAAAGCACTTCAAATTGGGCAGGTATTTTATCCGTCATTTTCATTTTTTGAATATCAGGCGCTAATTCAACAATAGATAATGATGGAATGGTCTGTAAATAGTGAGGCCATAATAAACTGACAAGGCCTTCTGTTAATTCGGGTAAGTCATCATCAATTTTTTGTCTTAATTGCCCCATAGAGAAAGCAAAACCTTCAAATAAACGCTCAACAAAAGGATCGGGTGTGCCTGCTTTATCTAAGTCGAGCATTGCAGCTCTATCGGGGTGCGCTTGCGCAAACTCTTTGGCGGCTTCTCTAAGGTAGCGCATTTCTGCATCAAAATAGCGAAGGGTTAAATCATCCATTAATTTGATACCTTGATTCGTTGAGTAAAAGATTAGGAATATAAAATTGCAGAGCGAACCGGATCGATAGCAGTTAATTCACTGAGTAATAGCTCCATCTGTTGCTCTATACGGGTTCTATCTGAAGTGTTACGTTGAATTTTTGCTCGTAAAAGATGAAGTTGTCGTGCTTTTACTTCAAAAATATAATTGGGCTCCCATTGTGTTAATGACATCGAAAGCGCTTTTTTTATCGAGTTCACGTAATAAATTTAATGCTAGATCATGGCGAGCAAATTGTTCTGCTACTCGTGCCATAATGAGATTTAATAACCATTTTTGTCTTGAAGAGCGGATATCTGGGCGATGTTGTAGCCATTTTAATGCAACGTCTATACCTTCATTATCCGCTTGTGTGATTGCTTCGTTTTCTAATGCCAGTATTGATTGATCATCAGATGAGTGAGAGTCATTATTTGATAATCCTTGCATGGCATCAAAGTTTTCTTCCATAACATGCTGTTTTATCCAACTTAATGTGACTTCATCGGCAAATGGTGTACCGTCTTCCCATGATAAGTTCTCTAAATCTGGAAGACGAGTAAGGAATTGTTTTAAATCATTTTTTATAATATCAGACCATGCATTCCAAGGGGCAGGAGACTGACTAAGTGCTTGATAGAGATACCACTGTACATCTAACCAAAAATGGTTAACACCTTCGGCAAAAAGCTTATCTGCTTGCTCTGCCAGTTCCCCCCAACTTTGTTGTAAATAGAGGCGTTTAAGTTGCGCCCTTGCATCGGTTCTGGGCGGAGAAAGACGAGTACAACCTTGCTGATTTTGTGGTGGAAGTTGATGGAGCGTATCCCATCTCACCACTTTCATTAATCTATGCCCAGCTAACCAACCATTAGATTGATTACGTAGATAATTAGCGAGCATTTTGGATTGATCTAATAATTCACGACCTGATTGTATGGTCTCTATGGGGGTGCTCTGTGAAATTGAAGAAGAGGCGGGGCTATTGTAAGTCGATTCAGTTCGGCTCATGTTTTGGGGAACTAATGACTTTGTCCCACCTGATTGAGCAAGACGCTTTTCGAGTGCTTGATGTAATCCAGCCAGTTGAGGACGCTCAGCTTCATTCCATGTTTCAAGCTCTGTTTCAATAATGGCTAATAAGGCGATAATACGAGAAAATTCATTGTGATCGACTTCGGGATAAAGCGATAAGCTATCTAAAACGCGTTGCCCTGATAACCACTCTAAGGCTGATTTTCTACTGGTTGCTCGGCTAGGTAATAATGTGTCGTGGTAGCGGGTGAGCAATCCAGCCAAAAGCCCCAAAGAATCGGCAAGCCCATGCTCACCTTCTTTGTGCAAACGTGCCCATATATAATAGGTTATAACACGCATATCTTTGCAGAAATTGAGCAGTAAGTTTTCAGCAAGTAAGCAAATGAGTTCAGTATCAGCGCCAGAGAGTTTATTGACTTCTTCTTTCATTCGTTCAAAGTCATCTTCATAACTGGGATCATCACCTACAGGTTGATTAGGAGTAACCGGTAATAGCCAACGATCCCATAACGCGATTTGTTGTTGAGCAAGTTGTTGCACCTTGTTTGTATCATCAGCAAAGCATGATGAGATTAAGGTATCCAATAAGGACATAGTGAGCGTATTTCCTTTTGAGATAATAGGGAATGTGTTTTTTATTTAATCCAAAAAGATCTTTTCTGGTAAAACAAAATTGCGTAGTTGCAAGAGAGCGATAGGACCTTCACCCATTTCAGTTCTTAAGGTGTAATTTAGTGATTGTCCGTTT
>NZ_MIIZ01000584.1:0-7210 GCF_001743005.1 Shigella sp. FC1967
CACCCGCAACGCCCGTTCCCATTCCTTGTAAGGTACTTGCAATAACCAGTGTGGTTAAATTTTGTGAGAAAATCGCCACCAGCGTTGATAAGCAAAAAAATCGTCATTCCAACTAAAATAACAGGACGACGCCCTACTTTGTCGGAAATAGGTCCGTAAATTAACTGTGAAAAACCATAAGAAAAAAGATAGGCACCCATGACTTGCTGTACCGCCCCCGTTGGCTCACCAAAGTAAACGGCCATATCAGCAATGACAGGAACATAAATAGTTTGGGTCATTTGACCCACAGCAACCAGTGCAATAATCAATAATAATAGATTTGCATGCTCTAACTTTCTCATTTCTTTTCTTTGCTCAAGAATTTCAGATAAATAAATTAACGGACAGACGCACACTACAGAGAATTTATAAAAATAAACTCCGCAAAATGCATGTCTTTTCAGAATGAGACTAAGTTAACAAATTTGGAGAAATTTGCGAGATAGCCAGCAATTTTTGTTTAAAGATTAATGTCAGAGAAATACACCATAGTTGTCAATATAAATGTACATATTGTGTCATTTATTGACAAAATCTTAGATTAATCACATCACCACACCATCTTGATAAATAAAAAACCGCTTCCTATTTAGAATAACTAAGCAACATAAGCATGTTTATCAAAGGAGATAATCTCTATGGCTAATTGGGTGAATGGAAAAGTGACTCAAGTTCATCACTGGACTGATGCGTTAATAAGTCTCGTCGTCAATGCTCCTATTGATAAGTTTACAGCTGGGCAATTTGCAAAATTAGCGCTAGATATTGATGGCGAACGAGTACAACGTGCTTACTCTTATGTCAATGCACCAAATGATCCTAACTTAGAATTTTATCTTGTCACTGTCCCCGAAGGAAAATTAAGTCCTAAGTTAAGCGCACTTAAAGTCGGTGATGAGGTAATGGTTACGGAGCAAGCCAGTGGCTTCTTTGTATTAGAAGAAGTTCCCACAGCAAATACACTTTGGATGCTTTCGACTGGAACGGCTATTGGACCGTTTCTCTCTATTTTGCAATTAGGAGACGATCTTGAGCGATTTGAAAATATCGTGCTTGTCCACGCTGTTCGATATGCTAATGACTTAAGCTATTTACCTTTAATGGAAAAACTCGTTCAACGTTATCAAGGCAAATTACGTATTCAAACCATTGTCAGCCGTGAAAATCATATTGGCTCATTAACAGGACGCATTCCTGCACTCATTGAAAGTGGTGCTTTAGAAAAAACAGTTGGCCTAACCATCAGCCCTGAAGAGAGCCATATTATGCTCTGTGGTAATCCTCAAATGGTCAGAGACACTCAACAACGCTTAAAAGAACAACGGGAAATGCGTAAGCACTTACGACGAAAACCCGGACATATCACCAGCGAGCAATATTGGTAATAAGGCAAAAATAAAGGTGAGCCTATTTCTCTCACCCTTATTTATTTTATGTTAATAATCATAAATTAACGCCAGCGACGGTAGTCTACTTGCTCGGTTTGTTTACCAAAATAATTTTCACCGTCATTACCAACAAATACACCGCAATCAAGCAACATAATCATCCCGATAAAAGAGGGAAGAAAACGTCCCAACGCCCATTGCCAAAATGGTTCTAAACTACTGGTATCGGCTAATCCTAACATCACGGCAAGTAACAGTAATAAAAGCCATATTCCTCTTTTATTTCTATCATGGAGCCTTTTCGTAAAAATTGCGCACAATGAATAAAGAATAAAGAAAATGAATATCCACGTCACCATAGTAGGTAATGGATAAATCATATCATTAATCATAAACAGGCCTAAAAACAGTGCAAAACAGACACCAAAACCAACCCAAAAGTCACGACGCCCAATTCGTCCTTTGAATGAAAATGCCCAATGTTGTAAAGTCATAAATTCTCAATAATTTACTTAAGTTGTGAATTACACTGTCCATTTAGTATCAAATAATACAGACTAACCAATAACAGCACAGACAAGCGGAGGACAGATGATAAAAGTAAACACTCTTTCTACGTTATACCTGATAATCATAAGCATTGCGCTTTGTTTGCCAACTTCAGTTTTCGCAACAGAGATGTCTGTCGCACAAAAACAGCCCACTAAAGATGATATTGGCTATCTTAAACAGGATGCACCTATTTTTGAGATAACGATCCCGGAACTTAGGGCGAAGTTCAATCAACAAAATCCATTGTTATCACTTAATGAATATAAAATTATCACTAATCACGATATTGCAATCCCTCTTGTCAGAGCTGCAACACGTATCACGCCTAATCTCTATTCATCTGCCATATTAGAGCGTGGTAGCGAAAAAATAAAAAGTTTACAGCTCACGTTGATCCACTCTCCTGATTCACCTGAATTAGAAAAAATAAATCGCGAACTCACAACACAATACATTATCACTTTGGTCGCTCAATTTGACCCGTCAATAACCCAAGAGCAAATTCAAGAGGCTCTTAATTTATTCGCCTTTAAAAATCAAACTTCTGATTATATTAGCCATGATGTGGGCGCGATCCGTTATATTATTGCCCATGAAGATAATCAATTAACCACCTTCGCCATTGAACCGATTAAGCTTTCTTTAAACAGCAAGATCGTTTCAGCTATTCCGTGATAAAAAACAAAGCTATTCTATTCATTGTTCTCTATACTGTTGTGCATCAACAGAATTCGTGTTTATTAGCAAACTAAATTTAAACCACTCGGTTGGAGGAAAAGTTATGCGCCATCCATTAGTCATGGGTAACTGGAAACTCAACGGCAGCATTCATATGGTTCATGAATTAATTGCTGCACTACGTAAAGAAGTTAGCGGTGTTGCAGGTTGCGATGTTGCTATCGCACCACCGGCAGTTTACCTATGCCAAGCACGCCATGAAATTGGTGGAAGCCGTATTGCATTAGGTGCTCAAGATACAGGTGTTAACTTATCAGGTGCTTTCACTGGCGAAACTTCCGCAGAAATGCTGAAAAACGTTGATGTTAAATACGTTATCATTGGTCACTCTGAGCGCCGTACTTATCATAAAGAATCTGACGAGTTTATCGCTCAAAAATTCGGCGTGTTAAAAGAGTTAGGTTTAACGCCAGTATTATGTATTGGTGAAACTGAAGCAGAAAACGAAGCGGGCAAAACGCAAGAAGTCTGTGCTCGCCAAATCGATGCCGTGTTAAATGCACACGGTGCGGCTGCATTTAAAGATGCGGTTATCGCTTATGAACCAATTTGGGCTATCGGTACAGGCAAATCTGCAACTCCAGCACAAGCTCAAGCTGTTCATAAATTTATTCGTGATCATATTGCGAAGAAAGATGCCGCTATTGCTGAACAAGTTATCATTCAATATGGTGGCTCTGTTAACGATAAAAATGCAGCAGAACTGTTTGGCCAACCAGATATCGATGGTGCATTAGTCGGTGGCGCTTCACTGAAAGCTGACGCATTTGCCGTTATCGTTAAAGCAGCAGCACAAGCTAAAGCGAAAAAATAATTTTTGTCTTTCTGGCCTATGCCATTAATCGATAAAAAATAGAGAAAATCACCTTACTGAATATCAAACAGAAGGTGATTTTTTTTATTTTGCTCACCTTGACTTAATCAACGACGACTAATTTCATCAAATACTCCCCCTGTCGCAAAATGTATTTTCTGAGCCGATTGCCAATCTCCAAAAACATCATTAAGTGTAAAGAGTTCTAGTTTTGGAAAACGGCTTTGGTATTTCTCTGCTACTGCTTTATCTCTGGGACGATAATAATTTTTTGCCGCGATCTCTTGTCCTTCTGGTGAGTAAAGATAGTCTAAATACGCAGTGGCAATTTCTCGTGTTCCTCGTTTATCGACAACCTTATCAACTACCGACACGGTAGGCTCAGCAAGAATAGATACTGAGGGTGTGACTATCTCAAATTTATCAGCCCCTAATTCATTAATCGCTAATAACGCTTCGTTTTCCCATGCAATTAAGACATCACCAATACCTCGCTCAACAAAGGTATTTGTTGCGCCTCTTGCGCCTGAATCTAATACTTCCACTTGCTGATAAAGTGCTTTAACGAAAGTTTTGGCTTTTTCACTATCTTGATGATTCGCTTTTAACCCATAGCCCCATGCCGCAAGATAGTTCCATCTTGCGCCACCAGACGTTTTGGGATTAGGTGTAATAATGGAAACACCCGGCTTAATTAATGAATCCCAATCCACTATTTGCTTAGGGTTTCCTTTCCTCACCAGAAAAACGATTGTTGACGTATAGGGTGCTGAATTATCAGGTAATCGTGTTAACCACTGCTTATCAATCCGTCCTCTTTGCGCAATCGCATCGATATCATAGGCAAGGGCTAATGTGACAACATCCGCTTCAATACCATTGATAACCGATGTTGCTTGTTTTCCTGAACCACCATGTGATTGGCGAATAGTGACTTTATCACCTGTTTTTTGTTCCCAATACTGGCTAAATGCTTGGTTATACTGTTGATAAAGTTCTCGCGTCGGATCGTAAGAAATATTTAATAACTGAATATCTTTAGCCCATAGATTATTGGAAAAAAACAGTGCAACTAAAGTCGTTGATAATAAACCCCATCGTTTAAACATAACTCTCCATCCCCTATTATTAAATGTCTCATTAGGCTGACAGAAAGTTTTATAACGATGAAATAACAAAAAACAGATGGATATGCACAACGGGAATATGGCTACCAACATAAGGAGGATAAGAAGAAATAAAGAAGGATAGAAAGAACTAAATGAAATGTTTTCACTCGAGAAGCTACTCTGACACAGAAATAACGTGTATCAGAGCAGTTCACGAATAAGGATAGAACTCAGAAAGATTTTGGTATTGCGGAAATTCGATTAATTAATACAGTTTTTTCGCTGTTTCATACCAATCCGCTTTAAAGACACGCTTCATATTCATGACCGCATCAATAATATCATGGTGAACCAGCTTTTCGTTTTGAATACCAACACAACGACCACCATAACCTTCTAATAGCAGTTGTACAGAATAAGCACCCATACGTGAGGCTAAAATACGATCGTAAGCAACTGGAGAACCACCACGTTGGATATGGCCTAATACCGTTGCACGCGTTTCATGTTTAGTTTCAGCTTCAATAAAACGCGCTAATTCATGAACATCACAGACGTGTTCGGTGATTGCGACGATTGCGTGACGTTTACCACGTTCAATACCTGCTTTGATTTCTGCCAGTAGCTCATCACGATTAAACGGTAATTCAGATTCAGGCAGAACAACAAATTCACAGCCCCCTGCGATTGCCGCAGACAGTGTTAAATCACCACAGTAACGTCCCATCACTTCTACAATAGAGATACGCTTGTGAGACGTTGAGGTATCACGTAAACGGTCAATCGCTTCAACCGCCGTTTCTAACGCCGTGAAATAACCAATAGTGTAATCAGTACCAGCAACATCATTATCGATTGTGCCGGGTAAACCGATACATGGAAAACCTGCTTCCGTTAATTTTTTTGCACCCAGATAAGAACCATCGCCACCAATGACGACTAAGGCATCAAGCTCATTTTGTTTCATATTTTCGATGGCAACAGCACGCACACTGTCTTCACGGAATTCAGGGAAACGAGCAGAACCAAGGAATGTACCACCACGATTGATCATGTCTGATACGCTAAAGCGGTCGAGTTTTTTCATGCGATTTTCGTATAGCCCCATATAGCCATCCATAATCCCATAAACCTCTAAACCTTCACTTAACGCGGCACGAACAACACCACGGATTGCGGCATTCATACCTGGTGCATCACCACCACTTGTTAAAACCCCAATTCTTTTGATCCTATTGACCATGATCACCTCTGATTCTTATTCGATGTAATTATTGCAAAATTGTTGGAATAACTTTTTATTTCAATACCGGTTTATCTGGTGTAATTATCCGATATTACAAATGCTGAATTGATTCAACAATACCATTGTACGCATATTTTTTACCAGTTCATCATTATCGTACATTTTTTTTCATAAACTTGATGCGCATTAAACTAATCAGATAGCTTGTATAAAGTTTAGACTAATCTATCTCAAATATATTTCCCTAATAAGTTAACACTTTTTATACAGACACTTTACTGCCTTTTTGCATTCATCTCAAAGAATCGCTATTTATGCTAAAAAAATAGCATCGGCATATTTTGACAAATATTCAGTTTTCTCTGGTGTGATATTCTATCTACCGTTTATCTCTCTATTTTGTGGTGTCATCCTTTTAAAGAAAAAAAGATCTAGGGTACATTTGTGAGCAACAACAAAGTTCTCTCGTTGATTTACCGCTTTTCAATCTAGACTGATACAGTGGAACTTTCACTTAATAGGAGGTTTTATGTTTGATTTAACGGGTAAAATCGCTTTAGTTTCAGGTGGCGCAAAAGGCATTGGTAAAGGTATTGTCATCGCCCTAAAAAAGAGTGGTGCTAAAGTTATCATTGCGGATATTGATGATGTTGCAGGCAATAAAACAAAACAAGAATGGGATGTTGAGTTTATGCACCTTGATGTGACTCATCAATCCGCCTGTGAAAAAGTGATTGATGAGATTGTCAAAGAGCATGGCAAACTCGATATTCTTTGTTCCAATACAGGTATTTTCCCTCAAGCCACCATTAAAGAGATGACGGAAGCTGATTGGGATAAAATGCATACTGTAAACTTAAAAGGCATGTTCTTTTTAGTTAAAGCGGCACTACGTGTAATGGAGAAACAAAAACAAGGTCGAGTGATCATTACCTCGTCCATTACAGGCGCGATTACGGGTTATCCAGGTTGGAGCCACTATGGCGCAAGTAAGGCAGGACAACTAGGTTTTATGCGTAGTGCAGCACTAGAATATGCACGTCATGGTATTACGATAAATGCAGTCATGCCGGGAAATATCCTTACAGAAGGCTTACAAGCCCAAGGTGAAGCGTATTTAAACCAAATGAAAGCGTCAATCCCAACACATACGTTAGGTGAGCCTGAAGATATCGGCTACGCCGCCGCGTTCTTTGCCTCAAATGAAGCAAAATATATTACAGGTCAGACAATTATCGTCGATGGTGGACAGATTTTACCTGAATCTCCAGAGGCGTTGTTGTAGGTATTATCAGCAAGCTTCTAAAAATGAATTAGAAGC
>NZ_MIIZ01000585.1:0-7200 GCF_001743005.1 Shigella sp. FC1967
AAAACCACATTAACAGAATGAAGTTTGTACTTTTTACTTCTCTCATTACAAATGTACTTTTGCTACTTTACGTGCAAGCAAGAGGGATATACTCTTATGCCAAAGTCCATTTTCAATGGATCATTACTATTAAGCTCACAACTAGATAAAAAAACTATCATACCCATAGCAATAAATATTTTTTTCATATTGATACATTCCTTTGAGTGTAACTTCACATTAGTGGGTATTTATTATAACGACTTATCTTGACAAACAATGTTAACTTATCCCACAAAACCACATTAACAGAATGAAGTTTGTACTTTTTACTTCTCTCATTACAAATGTACTTTTGCTACTTTACGTGCAAGCAAGAGGGATATACTCTTATGAGTATAATTAATCTATATGGCTTATAACTATAGATAAAAGATATTTAGCTGTTATTTCAGCAGATTTTTGTTAAAATAATTAGCAAAATAGTAACAACTTAGTGATTCATTTGCCTCATTTTATCAATTCAAATGATTTTGATGGAATGATTTCAGGCACAAAACCCGAAATAGATAGTTTAAAGGAGTACGCAATGTCTTTCGAATTACCAAAATTACCTTATGCGTTAGATGCTCTTGAGCCACACATCTCTAAAGAAACTTTAGAATATCACTACGGCAAACACCACCAAACCTATGTAACCAATTTAAATAATCTGGTTAAAGGTACTGATTTAGAAAGCAAATCTTTAGAAGAAATCATCAAATCTACTGATGGTGGCATCTTTAATAATGCAGCTCAAGTATGGAACCACACTTTCTACTGGAACTGCTTAGCACCAAATGCAGGCGGCGCACCAACAGGAAAAATCGCTGATGCTATCAACAAAGCATTTGGCTCTTTTGAAGAGTTCAAAAAACAATTTAATGATGCGGCAGCTAAAAACTTCGGTTCAGGTTGGACATGGTTAGTTAAAAAAGCAGATGGTTCGATTGCAATTGTTAACACGTCTAACGCTGCAACTCCTGTTTCAGGCGAAGACAAACCATTGTTAACTGTTGATGTATGGGAACATGCTTACTACATCGACTACCGTAACGCGCGCGTTAAATATTTAGAAGAGTTCTGGGCATTGGTTAACTGGTCATTTGTTGAAGCTAACCTTGCTTAATTGAGCTTGATAATCAAAGGTGAGTGATTCAGATTCATTTTTAGTGATAAAATAACAAAGGGCCTCGAGCCCTTTGTTATATTCAGATATTCGATAATTTATTATTTAAATTGATCGGATAATCTATAAAGCAGTGATTAGAATAACATAGTCGAAAATAAAACGATCATAACAAGCGCTGCAACTGCTGTACTCAAACCAAATTTCAGATCCGTATCCATCTATTTCTCCCTCAAAATGATTATAATACACATTTTAACCATAACCTTGTCATGGTTAATTATTATCACATATCAATATTTGTTAAAATAGCGACCAGTGCACAATTTATAACATTGATTAATACTTTCACTTTTGAGCTAGATCATACAAAATTCACAGCTAATCGCTAAATTATTGCCAGTGTTTGCCCTATGTATGACTATACTGGCAGTCAAACCACAAAATTAGATAAAAGAGACCAATGAAGGTCAGGAGTTTTCCACACCATGGCAACAATAAAAGACGTGGCAAAACGCGCAGGCGTATCAACCACGACTGTTTCTCATGTGATCAACAAAACACGTTTTGTTGCTGAGAACACACGGGCAGCAGTTTGGGCCGCTATAAAAGAATTAAATTATTCACCTAGTGCCGTTGCGCGTAGTTTAAAAGTCAATCACACCAAATCTATTGGCCTGTTAGCCACGTCCAGTGAAGCCCCTTACTTTGCTGAAGTGATTGAAGCTGTTGAAAATAGTTGTTATAGCAAAGGTTACACACTGATTTTATGTAATTCACATAATAACCTTGATAAACAAAAAGCCTATTTAGCAATGCTGGCACAAAAACGTGTTGATGGATTATTAGTCATGTGTTCTGAATATCCCGATCACCTTCTGACTCTTTTAGAAGGCTATCGTAATATTCCAATGGTTGTCATGGATTGGGGTAAAGCGCGTGGCGACTTTACAGATACCATCATCGATAACGCTTTCCACGGTGGCTATATTGCGGGTCGTTATCTTATTGAGCGAGGTCATCGTGACATTGGTATTATTCCTGGTCCATTAGAACGTAATACTGGTGGTGGCCGATTACAAGGTTTTTTAAAAGCCATGGAAGAAGCAAAAATCACAGTAAAAGATGAATGGATTGTACAAGGCGACTTTGAGCCGGAATCTGGTTATAAAGCCATGTACCAAATGCTAAATCAAAAACATCGCCCTACTGCTGTTTTTTGTGGTGGTGATGTGATGGCAATGGGTGCGATTTGTGCAGCAGATGAACTTGGCCTACGTGTTCCTTTCGATATTTCTATTGTGGGTTATGACAATATTCGTAATGCTCGTTATTTTACACCGGCCCTAACGACCGTCCACCAGCCAAAAGAACGTTTAGGTCAAATGGCATTATCAATGTTGCTTGATCGCATCGTCAATAAACGCGAAGACGCCCAAACAATCGAAGTTCATCCACGATTAGTTGAGCGTCGTTCAGTCGCTGATGGTCCTTTTATCGACTACCGTCGTTAATTCATATTTATTCAACGACCTGATTTCTAACGAAGCCACTCCTCATTTAAGGTTTGGCTATCTCCAAGATAATCTAACAACCATGTTAAAGCGGGAGATTCACTTTTATCGACCCACGTCAGGCAGCATGGGCTGTCTGGCAATGGTTGTGCTAGTTGTAAAGTAACCAGCTTGCCTTGTTTAATTAAAGATTCAGCACGGTGCCAAGGCACCATTCCTACACATAATCCCGCTAACAAACATTCAAGCCCCATATCCCATGTTGGTACGACCATCCTGCGTTGGTTATTTAGCGCCCATGTGTCACGCTTTGGCAAACTGCGTGAGGTATCTTCTAAACATAAACTTGGATAAGGCCGCATTTCATCATCCGTTAATGGATGTTGTGCTTTTGCTAAAGGGTGATCAACATGACAAACGCAGCGCCACGGCATAAAACCCATATCTCTAAAGCTATAACGTTCACCAATTGGTGAGGCTCTTGTTGCACCAATAGCTAAATCAACACGCCCATTGACCAAGGAGTCCCATACGCCATTAAACACTTCAGGATAGACATACAGTTCAATATCAGGAAAATGACGATAGAAATCGAGAATAAGTTGTTGTGTTCTTTCTGGTTTTACAATGCCATCAACGGCTATACTAAACTGACCGCGCCACCCATTAGAAACTTGTTGACAAAGATGCCGAGTGTCATTCATTTTTTTGATAACAGATCGTGCTTCTTTGATAAAAATTTTACCTGCTTCGGTTAATTCTACATCACGGTGACGGCGTTCAAACAAGGGAACGGCAAGCCATTCCTCTAATTGCCGAACAGTGTAACTAACGGCGGATGGCACTCTGTGCAATTCTTGAGCAGCAGAACTAAAACTTCCTGTTCTTGCGACTGCATCAACAACTTCTAAAGAGTATTCTGACCACATAGAGTTTATTCCTTTGAAAATTTTTCACAGCATTAACCAAATATTCCCGTTTCACAAGTAAAATAAGTCTTCGTTACAATATATAAAATGTTCTACATCACATAGCATAGAAAATAAAATGAATTCTAAAACATCCACACAATCAAAAACACCTATGAGCTTTATGGTGTACCTAGCGGGTTTAAGTATGCTAGGTTACTTAGCTATTGATATGTATTTACCTGCATTTGGTATGATGCAGCGTGAACTCGCTATTAGCGAAGGGGCTATTAGTAATAGCTTAAGTATCTTTTTATTTGGCTTTGCTGTTGCTCAATTACTTTGGGGACCACTTTCTGACAAAGTCGGTCGTAAACCTATTCTTCTTATCGGTTTAAGCCTTTTCTCTTTAGGCTGCCTTGGTATGCTGTGGGTTGAAAGTGCAACTGGCTTACTGGCTATGCGCTTCCTACAAGCTTTCGGCGTCTGCTCTGCTGCCGTTATTTGGCAAGCTCTTGTTATCGACCGTTTTGATGAATCTCGCGCTCAGCATGTCTTTGCTTTAATTATGCCACTGGTTGCATTATCACCTGCACTTGCACCTTTAATCGGTGCATCGCTATTAGAGCACGGTGGCTGGCGTATGATTTTCATGCTGTTAATGGCAGTAACGTTAGTATTAATGCTACCGACATTAATGCTAAAAAACATTAAACAAAAATCAGTCACAGATGCGAACCAATCTTCTGCTTCATTTATCACTTTACTAAAATCGCCTCTCTATACAGGTAACGTATTAGTTTACGCTTCTTGTAGTGCAGGTTTCTTTGCTTGGTTAGCCGGCTCACCCATCATTCTTGAAAAAATGGGTTATTCGCCACAGGATATCGGTTTAAGTTATATTCCACAAACTATTGCATTTATGGTGGGTGGTTATGGTTGCCGTATTTTACTGTCAAAAATGACTGGTAAAACGTTACTACCACTGTTATTAATTGGTTATGCTGTCAGTATGACCGCCTTATACCTTGTTGCTAAATTTACGGAACCAACATTAACGACTATTTTAATTCCGTTCTGTATTATGGCCGCAATGAATGGTGCATCTTATCCAATCGCGGTATCTAATGCTTTATCCGCTTATCCTGAAATCAGTGGTAAAGCCGCTGCGTTACAAAATGCACTTCAATTGGGTCTTTGCAGCTTAGCCAGTTTTATTGTGTCTGCATTTATCAGCCAACAACCTCTGATTAACACCACTGCAATTATGGCGTTAACCGCAATCCCAATGGCTGTTGGCTACTTTATTCAGCGAAATAAATCTGTTATCAAACACACGGTTCAAACAGTAGAATAATCACCACCCTCCCTTTTAGGATTTATCTTAAAAAGGCCATTTTATAAAAAATGGCCTTTTTCTTTTCTAGAGAAAAACAATTTACATCTCTATACTTGCTTATACGCTGTAATAGCGTTTTATTTATTTTTCTTTCGGATTTTGAAACATTAAACAGATTATTTGCTGATTATGGCAGATTAGTTATTTTATTAATTCTATTCGTTCAATGCATTTTGAACACAATACCATTTTAATACTGTCAATCTGCACACATCCTTTTTTAGCTTTATGTTTCAAAACCCGCTTAGTTTACGCGGAGAGTATATGAGTACATCTTGTGTAGAAGAAGGCCGAAAGACCTCCAACGATCCTTTTAAAAAGATCGCAATAGAACTGTTAGCTCACGCTGATATTCGAGTTAATGGCTCAGAACCTTATGATATTCAGGTTCACAATCAGAATTTTTATAAAAGAGTATTACAGCAAGGCTCATTAGGTCTCGGCGAAAGTTATATGGATGGTTGGTGGGATTGTGAGCGACTGGATATATTCTTTCATAAAGTTTTACGTGCTGGTCTTGAAGATAAGCTCCCACAAAACCTACATGATATTTTTAAGATTGCAACAGCCCGCCTTTTTAATCTACAAACACAAAAACGCGCATGGATGGTAGGTAAAGAGCATTACGATCTTGGTAATGACCTATTTACTGCCATGCTTGATCCTAATATGCAATATTCCTGTGGTTACTGGAAAAATGCAGATAATTTAGACCAAGCCCAAGAGCATAAATTAGATTTAATTTGCCGAAAATTAGATTTAAAACCAGGTATGACCTTATTAGATATTGGCTGTGGCTGGGGTGGACTTGCCGCTTATGCCGCAAAACATTTTGGAGTTTCTGTCACTGGGGTCACTATTTCTGTTGAACAGCAGAAATTAGCACAAGCACGATGCCAAGGACTTGATGTTAATATTATTTTAGAAGACTATCGTGATTTGCATGAACAATTTGATCGTATCGTTTCTGTCGGTATGTTTGAGCATGTTGGCCCTAAGAATTACGCCACTTATTTTGATGTCGTTCGCCATAATTTAAAAGAAGATGGTCTGTTTTTATTGCACACCATAGGTTCTAATCGCGATAAAGTGAATGTAGATAGCTGGATAAGCAAGTATATTTTTCCTAATGGATGTTTACCATCTATTCAAAAAATTGCTCATGCAATGGACAATAAATTTGTGATGGAAGATTGGCATAACTTTGGTGCTGATTACGATAAAACATTAATGGCGTGGTATCAGCGTTTTTTAGCTTGTTGGCCAGATATTGAATCTAACTACACTCCGCGCTTTAAACGTATGTTTAGCTATTACCTTAATGCCTGTGCGGGTGCATTTCGCGCTAGAGATATCCAGTTATGGCAAATAGTACTCAGTCCTAAAGGCCAGATCGGCGGTCTACAGATCCCGCGTTAATTATTCTTTTGATAAAAAGAGAAAAGCCAGTTTGATTGACAAACTGGCTTTTTCTTTGGCTATCTGTTCAGAACAACAACATTAATTATGTGAAATTTATTCTTCATTGCTAAGTTGTTGTGCTGCTAATAAAGCTTGTTGCTGCGCTTGTTGTGCCATAACACGCTCTACAGTATCGACAATCGCTTGAGTTTGAGGGTCAAGCTCAATATTGACTTTATCACCAAGGCGTTTACAACCCAATGTTGTTCTATCGCGCGTTTCTGGTATTAAATGAACACAAAAACGGTTATTTACGACATCGCCCACAGTGAGGCTGATCCCATCAATACCAATAAAACCTTTATGTAAAATGTACTTCATTAATGCTTTATCAAAAATACGAAACCAAATTTGTAAATTATTTTCTGACGTAATGATTTTGGCAACTTCAGCCGTTGTTACAATATGACCAGACATCACATGGCCACCAATTTCATCACCATACTTAGCCGCTCTCTCAATATTTACTTCGGAGCCGACCTTTAATTCACCAAGGTTAGTTAAACGTAATGTCTCTTTCACTAAATCAAAGCTAATCTGTGTACCTTCAATTTTAGTGACCGTTAAACAGCAACCATTATTTGCAACAGAAGCACCTGTCTCTAAATTGCTGACTAACTCTTTGGGTAATTCAATGATATGGGTACGAAAATCGCCTTTATCTTCGATAGCAATACAGAAGCACCTGTCTCTAAATTGCTGACTAACTCTTTGGGTAATTCAATGATATGGGTACGAAAATCGCCTTTATCTTCGATAGCAATACGCTTC
>NZ_MIIZ01000586.1:0-7197 GCF_001743005.1 Shigella sp. FC1967
TATTTTAAGCAGGTTTTCTTATTCTAGATCCTATTTATTACGCATGACGACGTTCAAAATCAGCCATAAAGTCAACTAATGCCTGAACTCCCGCCAATGGCATTGCATTATAAATAGAAGCACGCATACCACCTGATACACGGTGACCTTTTAAGGCGACTAAACCTTGTGCTTCTGCCTCTTTTAAGAATACAGAATCCAGCTCAGGAGAAGACATTTGGAAAGGTACATTCATTAGTGAACGGTTTTCTGTGGCTACACGATTGATATAGAAATCACTATTATCAATTGCGCTATAAAGAAGCACTGCTTTTTCATAGTTACGTTTTGCCATCTCTTGTAAACCACCTTGCTCTTTTAACCATTTAAAGACCATTCCTGATAGATACCAAGCAAAGGTAGGTGGAGTATTAAACATGGAATCATTTTCAGCAAGTACGGTGTAATCAAAAACGGAAGGCGTTTCTTTGCGCGCTTTACCTAATAGATCTTCACGAATAATGACAATCGTTAAACCCGCAGGACCAATATTCTTTTGTGCCCCCGCATAGATAACACCATAACGACTCACATCTATTGGTTGAGATAAAATAGAAGAGGAATAGTCAGCAATAATAATTTTGCTATCATCAAAATCGGGCTCTTCATGAATAGCAATACCATCAATGGTTTCATTTGGACAATAATGCACATAAGCCGCATCTGCACTTAATTGCCACTCTTTCATTGGCTTAACACCAATTTTGCCATCAACTTCTGTTTTAATTTTAATGATATTTGGCGAACAATATTTTTCAGCTTCTTCGGCTGCACTTTTAGCCCAATAGCCACCATCAATATAATCAGCGCTGGCTTTATCGCCTAATAAATTGAGAGGTAACGCTGCAAAATGGCCTCGAGCCCCACCGTGGCAAAAAAGAATTTTGTAGTTTTCTGGCACATTGAGAAGATCACGTAGATCTTGTTCTGCCTGATGAGCAACTTCAAGAAACTCTTTACTGCGGTGGCTAATTTCCATAACCGAACGCCCAAGTTCATGCCAGTTGCATAATTCTAATTCTGCACGACGAAGGACTTCTGCCGGTAACATAGCCGGACCTGCACTAAAGTTATATACCTGACTCATTCAAATTCACCCTATCTGAATATGTTTTTACAAAATGACCTTTATCGGTTGTATCATTCTCGTTAAATTGGCGCAATGATTATTGTGAACTAACGCATAATATACAGAGTATAAAAATAATGGTTAGGAGTGTTTTATGTCGGGGAGTGTAAATAAAAAAGAAGAAGCGAGCTGGGGAATGCTTCTTCATGGAAAAAATAGTCTAAAATCGCTCGCTTTAGCAGGAGGTGTCGCATTACACGCAATTAATGTCTATATTACGATCACAACACTACCTTCCATTGTACGTGATATTGGAGGGCTTAATTTATATGCATGGAATACCACTGTTTTTATTCTGGCCTCAATTCTCTCTTCTGCATTAACTTCACGATTACTGAGTGCATTTGCACCTCGCAATAGTTATCTTTTTGCCACAATTTGCTTTTTAATAGGTTCTGTTATTTGCGCAACAGCGCCCTCAATGCAGATATTACTTTTAGGGCGATTTGTTCAAGGCGCTGGCGGAGGAATGTTGCTAGCACTTGCTTACTCTTTAGTCCGAGTCATGTTTCCTCAACCCCTGTGGTCTAGAGCCATGGCATTAATGTCTAGCATGTGGGGGATATCGACACTATTAGGCCCTGCATTAGGGGGAATATTTGCTGAGTATGATGTTTGGCGTGGTGCATTTTGGTCTATTTTATTTGTAGGTATCCCTTACACCATTTTATTATTTACTATTCTTCCTACCGAAAATAATACCGATAATATTATCGCGAAAACCCCGCTACCTTATCAACAACTTATTTTATTAATGCTTGCTGTATTATCTATTTCTATTGGCAGCCTTTATAACGTTATTTTATATAACGCTTTGTCCCTTTTGTATTTGCTTTTATCTTTATTCTACTGTTAGTCAATATTGATAAAAAATCAAATGATGGTTTATTTCCTAAAGGGACATTTTCTTTTTCTGCACCATTAGCCCCTATATATCTCACCATGGCTTTATTAGGGATCAGTGTACAAACTGAGGTCTTTGTACCTTATTTCTTACAAATTATCCATAATATTACCCCACTACTTTCTGGTTATTTAGCAGCATTGGTTGGCGCAGGTTGGTCTTTCTCTGCCATCATATCTTCATCAAGTAAACAATCTACTGCTCAGAGATTAATGCGTTTTGGTCCAATGATTAATTTTGTCGCTATTGTGATCCTTGGTTTATTTATTTCTAGTGCTCTAACCATACCATATGGGCAAATTATCATTATTTGTATCGCCCTCTTTTTTACAGGTGCTGGAATTGGTATGGCATGGCCTCATTATTTAACCCGTGTTTTACATGTTTCTCAGGGACAAGAAGCTCAAAAAGCAGCAACATCCATTACCACGATCCAATTATTTTCAACGGCTGTCGGTGCCTCTATTTCAGGGACTGTAGTTAATATGGCTGGGCTAACAGATCCGGGAGGTATAATAGGCGCTAAAAATGCCGCACATTGGTTGTTTATTATATTTTCTGTTTACTCCACTAATTGCATTTTATTTACTGCAAAAAATTATTATTTCCAATATAAGAAAAAAAATTAATAACTAAAAAGCTATTAAAAATAGCCTTTTTTAATATTTATAAATAAACGCCTTTTTAAATTTTTTCCATCTTTATTTATGTTACCAATATAGATAAATTACCCATGAATAACAGATAAGGGTAAAAATATGAAATTAAGAAATGCAATAGTAATAGGAATAATATACGCACCATCAATATGCCAAGCGGTACCTCGCCCCTACTATGTGAATAGTGAACCTCCTGCCGTTTATATTCCTATCAGTATCAATAAAGATTCTTCAACAACAATTAAATTAAACAAAACTAATCTCAATCAAGCCGAAATATTAATTGCACCGACAAATTCCAAAGGTGTTTCTCATAATAAATATGATACATTCAATGTACCTAGCGATGGCATTATCTTAAATAATGACAAGGTTGTCGCTGACGTTATTATTAATGAAGTGATTGATGGGACAACATCATTATTAGAAGGAAATATCGATATAAAAGGAAAGGCAGCGCACGTTGTTATCGCTAATCCCAATGGGATTGAGTGTAATAATTGTAGTTTTTCGTAATGCATTATCTGAAACACTAGCAACCGGAAAACCCATTATACATAATGATGAATTAGTCGGTTATCAGTTAGAACAATCAATCTCTTTCTTAGATCGCCGAACTTTTGGTGGTAAACCGTTTGATCATATAGGAAGAATTGTATTCAGAAACGAAAATAAACGTCATCCTGATAATTCCTTTAATAAGTTAATATCATCTCTAATAATATTAACCTAGAAAAAGGATTTATATCTTCTAAAGGGAATATAACTATTTATTCAGGGGAACAAAGAGTAATCATAAAAGACGATGTTACCATCTTAGAAAATGCCATGCAAACAAGAGAATTAAGACGTAAACTGCCAAATAAGATCATATTAGGTGATAAGGATAGTGACCCTAAAAAACAAGGTTTGACGTCGTATAAAAAATATTATTATCAATGCTTCTGATACAACTATTGATAACTATGGTTTCTTTAGAGAGTGTTAATAGTAATAGAAAAGCAATTCAATTAAATTTAAATAACACAAACATTTAATAATTATGGATATATTCTCGCCAAGAACGATATTTAAATCTCCAAAATAAATCTATCTTTAACAATACGGATGATGGGACGATTGGAATGCAATATTGGCTTGACTCTGACAGTGGTAACAGTAATACAAGCAGTACATATGTAGGATTTATACCTAAAAACACGGTTTACCGAATGAAAAAAAGTAACCTTAGATCTCAGTGAAGATAGTCAACTGATAAATAATGGCATCATCAAGATACATCGATTATACACACGCGATAAAAACATAACTAATATTAAAAACCATAACGAAGATATCAATCTTTATACTAAATTACTCAAAATAAGATAATATTAATAAAGAAAATCATCCGTTATTCATTGACGGATGATTTTCTCGTTTAACTTAAAAGTTAACTAGCATTAATATCTTTCAAAGTTTTCTTGGATCTTCGCTGGATCTTGTGTTTCTGTCAGAGATAACTGCAATAACACTCTCGCTTTTTGTGGATTTAAGCGCTCTGATGCAACAAAGCCATATTTTGTATCATCCACTTCACCATTTTGTGTAGTAAAACCGACGGGTACACGGCTTGAACGCACAACAACGACACCTTTTTTTAGCGCCATCGGCTAAGGTGTCAAAAATATCAGTATATAAGTTACCGTTACCAACACCCGCACTGACAATACCTTTGTAACCATTATCAATAAAAGCTTTTGCGGGTAAATTAGAGGCATTTGAGTAGTTATAAACAATACCCACTTTTGGTAATTCAGTTAGTTTACTGACATCAAATACGGGTTTATCCGCACGAGGTAATGCTGCTGTATAATAATGAACCTTTCCATTATGTACATAACCTTGCGCACCTGCATTAACAGGCTGGAATGCTTGTACTTCAGTCGTATTCATTTTCACAACATCTTTACCACTGATAACCGCATTATTCATGGTAACTAGCACACCACGATCTTCAGACGCTTTATCACTCGCAATCACAACCGCATTAAAAAGATTCAAAGGACCTTCTGCACCTAATGCAGTTGCAGGACGCATTGCGCCTACCATAACGACAGGTTTCTTGCATGCAGTGGTTAAATCAAGAAAATAGGCTGTCTCTTCCATGGTGTCTGTACCATGAGTGATCACAAAACCATCTGTTTTATCACAATCTGCATTAATTTTATTAGCCAGCTTAAGCCATACTTGGTCATTCATATCTTGAGAGCCGATATTCACAACTTGCTCGCCTTTTAAATTCGCAACTTGTTTAGCCTCAGGTACTGCATTAATCAATGTATCAATACCTAATTTACCTGCTGTATAGCTAGATGTCGTTGCGGAATCACCACCACCCGCAATTGTGCCACCTGTTGCTAAAATAGTGACATTAGGTAAGGCAAAAGCAGAACCACTGATTACAGCTAACAGGCTGGCAAGCAATGTTTTTTTCATCATCGAACTGATCCCTTATGAGTTTATAAATAAATCCAATTATGATGATTTAAAATTATTAATTCCGTGATAAATAGAACGAATTTATTAAAAAAATTCATATATCAGATAGATTATGAGTTATGAATATAATTAGCCGTGGGTAAATGAGAGAAATTATTAGTGCATTACAGGGGATTTCAGTATCATGTGCCCCTAACTATCACCCGCAAAATATTAATGAAACCTGCCATGTCACAAACATTTATTCCTGGCAAAGATGCCGCACTGGAAGATTCTATCGCTAACTTTCAGCAAAAATTAACCGACTTAGGATTTAACATTGAAGAAGCTTCATGGTTAAACCCTGTTCCTAATGTTTGGTCCGTTCATATTCGCGATAAAGATTGCCCTTTATGTTTTACTAACGGCAAAGGTGCCAGTAAAAAAGCAGCTTTAGCCTCTGCACTGGGGGAATACTTTGAACGTCTTTCAACGAATTATTTCTTCTCTGATTTCTGGCTAGGTGCTGATATTGCAGAAGGTGAATTTGTTCACTATCCCAGTGAAAAATGGTTCCCACTAACAGAAGATGATTCTGTTCCCGCAGGCTTATTAGATCCTCGTTTACGCAAATTTTATGATCCTGAAGGTGAGTTATGTGGTAGTGAATTAGTTGATTTACAATCAAGTCATCATGATCGCGGAATTTGTGCACTGCCATTCATACGTCAATCTGATGAAAAAACTGTTTATATTCCTGTAAATATTATTGCTAATTTATATGCGTCTAATGGCATGTCCGCAGGAAATACAAAGAATGAAGCACGAGTTCAAGGGCTTTCTGAAGTTTTTGAACGTTATGTAAAAAATCGCATTATCACTGAAAGAATTAGCTTACCTGAAATTCCTAAAGACGTTTTAACTCGCTACCCTGCTGTTATTGAGGCAATTGAAACGTTAGAACAAGAAGGTTTTCCAATCTTTAGCTTTGATGCCTCTTTGGGAGGGCAATTCCCTGTTATTTGTGTTGTATTATTCAACCCACAAAATGGCACCTGTTTTGCCTCTTTCGGTGCTCACCCTGATTTTGGTGTGGCGTTAGAGCGTACTGTGACTGAATTATTGCAAGGCCGTAGTCTTAAAGATCTCGATGTCTTTAATCCGCCAAGCTTTGATGATGAAGAAGTCGGTGATCATACTAACCTTGAAACACACTTTATTGATTCAAGTGGTTTAATTAGTTGGGATCTCTTTAAGAAAGATGCTAATTACACATTTGTTGATTGGAACTTCAGTGGTACGACAGAAGAAGAATTCCACACATTAATGTCACTTTGTCAGCATTGTGGCGCTGAAGTTTATATCATGGACTACTCACACCTAGGTGTTTACGCTTGTCGTATTTTAGTACCAGGTTTATCCGATATTTATCCTGCTGAAGATTTACAATTAGCCAATAACATTATGGGTGTACATTGGCGTGACACAATTCTTTCTTTACCAACAAGCGAAGGCACTCCAGAAGAGTATCTTTCTCTTATTGGTCAATTTGATGAAGATGGTTTAGACGATTTTACACGTATCAGAGAGATGATTGGTATTGCTCCAGGTAAAGATAATGGTTGGAGCCATTTACGTGTAGGCGAATTAAAATCAATGTTAGCGCTCGCGGGTGGCGACCTTGACCAAGCACTCGTTTGGGTTGAATGGACTCAAGATTTTAATGCTTCTTTATTTACGCCAGAGCGTCAAAACTATTATCGCTGTTTACATAATCTCTTATTATTACAACAAGAGACTGAACGTGAACCAGAACAATATATGCACGCATTTTCTCGTATGTATGGTGAAAAAACATTACAAGCAGCTTTAAACGCAATGCAAGGTAAACAAGCATTTTACGGATTACAAACGATTGATCCTGATTTAGCTAATTTGCCTGTTCACCAGTCATTACTTTCCGCCTATGAGAAATTACAGAAAGCAAAACGTCAATCGACTAAATA
>NZ_MIIZ01000587.1:0-23006 GCF_001743005.1 Shigella sp. FC1967
ATCCATAATCAAACTATCGATTATATAGAAATCGCAATGGACGATTTTGTTAATATGACAAACGAAAGAAAAATAGAGATATTTCTCACTTTATTACCTTATTTATCTCAGCCTCATTAAATTACAACGTATTGAATTAATGCGTAACAAACACATCATTGATCATGTAATATTCTTATCAGTACTTTATTTCAATTACAACTTCTGAGCTTTTTATTTCGTTCTATGCTATTAAACAAAAACCCTCTGCCTAAGCAGAGGGTTAATTTATTAAACAAAAACCCTCTGCCTAAGCAGAGGGTTAATTTATTAATACTCAATTAATTAGATAATAATTAACCGATATATTCTAAACCGTTCATGTATGGGCGTAACACTTCTGGAATTTCAATACGACCATCAGCCATTTGATAGTTTTCCATAATCGCCACAAGAGTACGGCCTACGGCTAAGCCAGAACCATTTAAGGTATGAACTAATTGCGTTTTCTTGTCACCTTTAGCACGGAAACGTGCTTGCATACGACGCGCTTGGAAATCCCAGCAGTTAGAGCATGAAGAAATTTCACGGTAAGTATTTTGAGCCGGAACCCATACTTCTAAGTCATATGTTTTACGAGCACCAAAACCAATATCACCGGTGCACAGTACAACTTTACGATAGGGTAGATTCAGTAATTGCAGCACTTTCTCAGCGTGACCCGTTAACTCTTCTAATGCTTCCATTGATTTTTCAGGATGAACGATTTGAACCAGTTCAACTTTATCAAATTGGTGCATACGAATAAGACCACGAGTATCACGTCCATAAGAACCTGCTTCTGAACGGAAGCAAGGTGTATGCGCAGTCATTCGCAGTGGTAGATCGTCTTCTTCAAGAATGACGTCTCTTACCATATTTGTCACAGGTACTTCTGCTGTTGGAATAAGAGCGTATTGGCTTTCTGCTTCTTCTTCTAACGGTTTAGTGTGGAATAAATCTTCACTAAATTTAGGTAATTGACCTGTACCGTACAGTGTTGCGTGGTTAACCAAGTAAGGAACATACATTTCTTGGTAGCCGTGTTCTTCTGTATGCAGATTCAGCATAAATTGTGTGATAGCTCGATGTAAACGTGCAATTTGACCTTTCATCACAACAAAACGTGAACCCGTGATTTTCACTGCAGAAGCAAAATCTAAACCATCCGTTAGCTCACCTAAAGTCACATGATCTTTTAATTCAAAATCATACGTCTTTGGTGTACCCCAACGAGAAACTTCAACGTTTTCACTGTCATCTTTACCATTTGGAACAGCATCATCTGGCATATTTGGAATAGTTAAAACGTAATCACGAATTTCCGCTTGAAGCACCTCAAGTTCGGCTTTTGCAGCTTCAAGTTTTTCACCTAACAGGTTAACTTCTTGACGAAGTGGCTCAATATCTTCACCACGCGCTTTTGCCGCACCAATGGACTTCGATCGAGAATTACGTTCTGCTTGCAGGGATTCAGTTTCAACTTGTAACACCTTACGGCGTTCTTCTTGTTGACGGATTTTTTCCACATCGAGGGTGAACCCCCTGCGAGCCAGTTTTTCGGCGACCGCGTCTAGCTCATTACGCAGTAGATTTGGATCGAGCATGCTTATCCTGTGCTTATTGATAGATTAATAAAGACCTTCTCTCCTATCTTATAAAAAAGATATCTGAGACAAGGCATAGTTAAGAAATTAATGATATTTTAATAACCTTACCGCATCTTTACATTTTGCGATAGCGTTTTGTAACACTATTTTGATCTTGTTGAGAAAGCCAGTCTAATTTCTCTGCAACCTTGATCTCTAACCCTCTTTTTACTGGATAATAGTACTGCGTATTTGCCATTTCTTTAGGGAAATAGACTTCTCCTGCCGCATAAGCATTTGGTTCATCATGAGCATAACGATATTCAGCACCCAGCCCCATTTCTTTCATTAATTTTGTTGGCGCATTACGCAAATGCTCAGGTACATCATAATCTGGTTTACTTTTCGCATCAGCAATGGCTGCTTTAAAGGCGGTATAAACCGCATTACTTTTGGGCGCACAAGCCAGATACACAATTGCTTGAGCAATCGCACGTTCACCCTCTGCTGGGCCAACACGCGTAAAACAATCCCATGCAGCAATTGCGACTTGCATAGCGCGAGGATCAGCATTTCCCACATCTTCTGATGCTATTGCCAATAAGCGGCGAGCAACATAAAGCGGATCGCCACCTGCGGTTATGATCCTTGCATACCAATAAAGAGCAGCATCAGGTGCAGATCCCCTAACTGATTTGTGTAATGCAGAAATAAGATCGTAAAAGCGATCACCTTTATTATCAAAACGAGCGCTTCGCTCACCACTGATTTCTGTCAGTAATGCGGGTGTTAATACGCGTTTTCCTTGATTATCAACCTCAGCGATATCTGCCATCATTTCAAGCAAATTTAATGAACGACGCGCATCACCATTAACCAATTGTGCAATCATATTGCGTGTATCATCTGGCAGGATAATATTGCGCCCACCTAAACCTCGTTCGGGATCGTCCAGTGCTTGTTGTAGCACTTGCTCAATATCCACTTCGGTTAATGAGCGTAATAAATAAACCCTTGCTCTGGATAGCAACGCGGAATTTAATTCAAAAGAGGGGTTTTCTGTTGTTGCACCAATAAAAGTGATCGTACCGTCTTCAATATGAGGCAAAAAAGCATCTTGTTGACTCTTATTAAAGCGATGAACTTCATCAACAAACAAAATCGTTCTACGCCCTGCATTGCGGTTTTGGCGTGCAATTTCAATGGACTCTCTGATTTCTTTAATACCCGATGTCACCGCAGATAATCGTTCTATATCAGCTTGCGCATAGCGGCCAATGATCTCAGCAAGTGTGGTTTTACCCGTACCAGGAGGCCCCCATAAGATCATGGAATGCAATTGACCCGCTTTAATCGCTCGTGGTAATGGTTTACCTTCGGCAAGTAAATGAGTTTGTCCGATATATTGTTCTAACGTTTCAGGCCGCATTCTTGCGGCTAAAGGTTGGAACTCATTGCGTGAAAAATCGAGTGATAAATTACTCAAAATATCCTCACTGACGTTGGTCATCCACAGTCACACCCGCAGGAGGTGTAAAGCGAAACGCGGATGCATCGATTGGTGCCACAGTCTGTGCAGTCAATTGATAATTGCTTACTTGACCATCTTGTTCTGTGGCTGCAAATTGCTGAATTTGTCCGTTAGGTAATACCGTTATCGTAAAATGTTTTAAGCTATTTTCTACTTTAGGTGTTAACTCAAAGCGATCGCCAGACTGTTTTACGTCATAGTTTTGCCACTCTTTACTGTCATTACGAGCAATCAGCATAAAAGGGGTATTGGTTGTGGCACTTTCAAGCCAAGTTGCAGTAACTTGTTCTACAAACGGATTGTAAAACCACAATGTTTTACCATCAGAGATCAATGTACTCTCATCTGGCGCTGTCATTTGCCAATTAAACAAATCAGGGCGTTGTACTTTTAAATTACCTTCCCCTTTTTGGATAAGCGAGCCTTCATTACTGGTCACTGTTTGGCTAAAGTTTGCTTGAAAACTATTCACTTTATTTAATCGTTGCTGTAAATCTTGACGAGCATCAGCCCAAGCGACTTGGCTACTTATTAATGTCATCGCACACACTGCAAATAATACTTTTTTCATTCTACAAGCCTCGGCATGAGATAACGCCGACATAATGTCGGCGTATAAATTATTGATGATGTTGTGCAGATTACCAGCGATCTCATTAGCTGATAACTGTGTTTTCAAGATATTACATATCTGAAGGTGGTGGTGAAAGTACATCACGCGTATTGTTGTGATTTGGGGCACTCACAATACCTTGCATTTCCATCTGTTCCACAATTCTTGCTGCGCGGTTATAACCAATTCTAAATTGACGTTGCACACCAGAGATAGAAACACGTTGTTTTTCAACCACAAATTCTACAGCTTGGTCAAATAATGGATCAAGCTCTTCACCATCATCATATCCACCGCCACTATTGCCTTCACCATCTTCGCTACATTTTGTGATGGCTTCAATATATTGAGGACGACCTCGTGCTTTCCAGTCAGTTGCCACGGCATGTACTTCATCATCACTCACAAAAGCACCGTGAACACGTTCAGGAACAAAACCATTCGGTGCATAAAGCATATCCCCCATACCGAGTAATGACTCTGCACCACCTTGGTCTAAGATCGTTCGAGAGTCGATTTTACTCGATACAGTGAATGCAATACGGCTCGGAATATTGGCTTTAATTAAACCTGTAATAATATCAACAGAAGGTCTCTGCGTAGCGAGTACAAGGTGAATACCCGCTGCACGTGCTTTTTGTGCTAAGCGAGCAATCAGCTCTTCCACTTTCTTACCCGCTGTCATCATTAAATCAGCAAATTCATCAACGACAACGACAATATAAGGCTCTTTTTCCAATGTCGGTATTTCGGTTGCCATGCTATCGCTTGGTTTCCAGAATGGATCAGGAATAGGACGCGCCATTGCCTCGGCTTCTTTAATTTTTTCGTTATAACCTGCGAGATTACGCACGCCTAATGCTGACATTAGTTTATAACGACGTTCCATTTCAGCCACACTCCAACGCAAAGCACTTGCTGCATCTTTCATGTCGGTAACCACTTCTGTTAGAAGATGGGGGATCCCTTCATAAACCGAAAGCTCAAGCATTTTAGGGTCAATCATAATAAAGCGAACATCTTCTGGTTTCGCTTTATAAAGAATGCTGATAATCATCGCATTCACACCGACAGATTTACCTGAACCGGTTGTACCAGCAACAAGTAAGTGAGGCATTTTAGCCAAATTAGCAACAACGGGTTGACCACCGATATCTTTACCTAAAACCACAGTCAATGGAGAACGGCTATCACGAAATGCATCGCTATCTAACAACTCTCGCATATATACGGTTTGACGTTTCTTGTTAGGTAATTCCAGTCCTACATAAGGTTTCCCCGGAATAACTTCAACAATACGTACTGCAATAGCAGATAAGGAACGTGCTAAATCGCGTGATAAATTTGATATACGTGCAGCTTTTACGCCAGGTGCAAGTTCAAGTTCAAAACGAGTGATAACAGGCCCCGGCGAAATACCCACCACCTTAGCTTTTACACGATAATCATTCAGACGTGCTTCAATCAATTTACCCACTCGCTCAAGCTCAAACATATCAACAGGTTCTTCTTCTACTGGTGGTGTTGTGAGTAGATCCAGCGAAGGCATTGGTGTTGTTGGCTTTTGTAACGGCCTATCATTACGCATCAATAACGGATGAATTAAAGATTGCTGTTGCTGTTGCTGTTGCTGTTGCTGTTGCTGTTGCTGTTGCTGTTGCTGTTGCTGTTGCTGTTGCTGTTGCTGTGCAAAATGCTGAGCCATATTAGGCTGTGGCTCAATACGTGATTGCGATGCTATTTGGGGTGCAGCTTGTGGCGTAACAGGCTCTGAAACAATCGGTGTAAATATTGGCTCTATCGGATCTTCATCTAATAAATCATCAATTGGCGAGAATGCCTCTAATGCAGTGAGTTCTCTTTCTAGCTCGATTTTAGGGCTATACTCTTCCTCATCTTCATCACGAGGCGAGATTTGTAGAAAGGCATTGCTTGTTGGATATTCAACTTTTTTCTCAATAGTCTGCGTCGGTTGTGCAGATTGTGACGCAAATGAATGTTGAATATGAGGTTGATAACCCGTTGTTGCTTGCAATGAAGGGGCTGGTGTTGATATTTGAGGTAAAACATCATCTTCGTCATCATCTAACGAAACATCATCACCATAGCGATCCTGTAATTGTTGCTTAAATTGTGCGGCTAATTGTTTCTGATATTGCTCATCTTCATCAATATCATTGTTATTCTCTTCAGTAGAAGAGAATGTATTCGCGGTAACCGTTGGCTCATTATGATAATCATCTTGTTGATGACTAACTGAAGATATTGGTGTTGTCATATTTGGCTGATAGGATCCAATAATCTCTTCAGGATCAGCACTATCGCTCTCACCATAACGTTCGCGTTGCTGTTCGAGAAATTGCTGACGCAACGCTTGTTCAAAATTCGCTTGTTCTTGAATATCAGCTAATTCATCTTCTGGTTCAAATTGAACGGCTTCCTCACGACGACGCAATTCAGCTTCACGCTGTGAAGGTATATGAATGCCATAAAGCTCTCGACGTGTTGGCAATCGCACTGGATTTGGGCGTGGTAATTCAGGGCCTAATCCTTGTTTAACTTGAGAGCCATAATTAACAAAAGCACTAGTCGCTACACCAGTAGCCACCGTAGCAGCTTGTGTTAAAGGATCTGTATCAGGGGCTAGCGAAGAAAATGTCGGTTCAATACTGGCTGGTATAATACGCTCTGTTGATACAGATGACGGCTGTGCCATAGGTCCATTTTCTGATGGCACCACAGAAGGTGGATTATCTTCTGGTATTAAGTCAGCGGAACCTTGAGGAACATTAACGTCTGATTGAAATTCTTTCTTCAAGAAGGCTTCAGGAATATCAAAACGGTAATGCTCTGGTTCTTCCTCTTTATGCGCTGGTTGTGAAACCATGGCGGACACAAGAGGATCAGTTTGCGTCAATACTTGCGTTTGCTCATCTGCTATTTCATTTGTTGCTGAGAATGAGGGCAAATCATCTTCTTGTTCTACTTTTGGTTCTGCTTTTGGTTCTGCTTTTGGTTCTGCTTTAGGTTGTAATATTTCTATCTCTTGCTCTTGCTGACGAGCTAGCTCAAGTGCTGAAGGCGCAGAAAATAAAATATCATCGCTCTCTTCTGTTGTTAATTCAGATTGCTGACTTTCTTTTTGATTTGAGTTATCAACTAGTTCTGTAATAACGTCTTGAGTCTCTTCATCTTCCTCATAATCAGCTTCATTTCGACCTCTGTTGGTAATAAAGCCCACGCATCCTAAAATAACGGCACCAATTTTTTCTGTGATTGTTAGCCAAGACCAGCCCGTAAAGAGTGTAAAGCCAATTGCCCAAACAGATAACAAGGCAAGAGTAGCACCTAAAACATTAAACCACGGCAATAGCGCTTTGCTGAACAAACTTCCAATAACACCACCAGAACTGAAATTATAGATATCATCAAAATTAAGATCAGCCAATGCGCAAGAAGTCAAGATCAGAGCCAAAGCACCAATCGTGCGAAGTGCAAGAGAAAAGAAGTCGGTGTACTCACGGTTTTGTTGGTAGCGTAGAGAATTCCAGCATCCAAAAACCACGACAACAGGAATTGCATAGGCCAGTAAACCAAATGCAGAAAATAGAATATCAGCTAACCATGCTCCGATACTGCCGCCTAAATTTTGAATAGGCTCATTCCAAGTGGTTTGTGACCAGCTAGGATCAGAGGGATGAAAACTAAGTAATGAAACCATTAAAAAGATAGCACCAATGCCGATAAGGATGAGAATAGCTTCCCAAATACGGCGGCGGTTGCTTATCTTTGTTAAACGAATATTTTTATCTTCTGTATATTCCTGGCTCAAAGAGGGCTCTCCAGGTTTAACTTAGGGTGAATTAAAACGGAACAACGCTGAGATACCCCAGCGTTGAAACTGTATGCATAAACAGGAGTGTACCTAACTTTTTCCTGCTTTGCACCAACCTATTAAGTTGACTTAACGAGTTTTAATTACAAGGCGGTTACTTTGTTTAACTTCTTCCATAACCACGTATGTACGTGTGTCATTAACACCTGGAAGACGTAATAGTGTTTCGCCTAGTAATTTACGGTAAGCGGACATATCAGGTACACGAGTTTTCAACAGATAGTCAAAATCACCAGAAACTAAATGGCATTCTTGGATTTCTTCAAGTTTTTGAACAGCCATATTAAACTGTTCGAAAACATCTGGTGCACCACGGTTTAAGGTGATTTCCACAAATACCAATAATGAAGCATCTAAGTAATGTGGGTTTAACAGTGCAGTATAGCCAGAAATAAATCCTTGGCGCTCTAAACGACGTACACGCTCTAAACAAGGTGTTGGTGATAAACCTACACGTTTAGACAGCTCAACGTTTGAAATACGACCATCTTTTTGAAGCTCATTTAGAATATTCCGGTCTATTCTATCAAGATCTTTACCCGGACGTTTTTTATTATCAATCATCACTATACTCTCTTTCTCTTTTTCTCTTACTTTATTTTCCTATACCCATACCTGTGTACACCTTCAGCATCACTGTCGAAACTTCGGTATCAAACGGTCAGAGCAAACTACCAATCTATTTCCTTTTAATACCAGATAAAAATTCTATTTTATCCAAATACCCATTAGGAAATATCGCAAAATAACTACCCTACACCCTGTCTGTCTAAAAAATAATACGCGTAACATCCGAGGATAATTATCTTTAACAATCATGTTTTCGCAAATGTACAGCGGATTGTCAAAGCAAATGAGTAAAAATCAGAACAAGGCGCTATGTTATTCTCTATATACGCAAGATAAACATCAATTGTAAAGCAAAATGTTTCAGGTTAATTCGATGATGTTAGCCCAATATAACTCTATAATTATTAAACTATATTAGTATTAACTATTGCTAAAATAGCTAAAATATTATGTCTATTTCTCGTCATTGGCTTTTTTTAACGTCTTATTTCTCCTACAATCCCTCAATTCGCATCACGCCTAATCAGAGATGAGGTATACATGAACACCATCAAACATAGCAAACTTATTATTTTAGGTTCTGGCCCTGCGGGTTATACTGCCGCCGTTTATGCTGCAAGAGCAAACTTAGAACCAGTACTGATTACGGGTGTTGAAAAAGGCGGTCAGCTGACTACAACAACAGAAGTTGAAAACTGGCCCGGTGACCCAGAGGGATTAACAGGTCCTGGATTAATGGACCGCATGTTTCAGCACGCTGAAAAATTTAATACAGAGATTATCTCTGACCATATTAATAAAGTCGATCTGAAAAACCGTCCATTCCGCCTATTTGGCGATGAGCAAGAATATACGTGTGATGCATTAATTATCGCAACAGGTGCTTCTGCACGTTATATCGGTTTACCTTCAGAAGAATCTTTTAAAGGCAAAGGCGTTTCTGCTTGTGCAACATGTGACGGTTTTTTCTATCGTAACCAGAAAGTTGCTGTTGTCGGTGGCGGAAATACCGCTGTGGAAGAAGCACTTTATTTAGCTAATATTGCATCAGAAGTTCATCTGATCCACCGCCGTGATGCATTCCGTTCTGAAAAAATCTTAATTAACCGTCTAATGGACAAAGTAAACAGTGGCAATATTATTTTGCATACTGATCGTACCTTAGACGAAGTTCTTGGCGATGATATGGGTGTAACGAAAGTTCGCTTAAAAGATACTAAGAGCGATAAAACCGAAGAATTAGATGTTATGGGTGTCTTTATCGCTATTGGCCATAGTCCTAATACCGCTATTTTTGATGGTCAATTAGAACTGGACAATGGTTACATCAAAGTGCAATCAGGTACTCAAGGTAATGCAACACAAACCTCTATCGAGGGTGTTTTTGCAGCTGGTGACGTCATGGATCACATTTATCGTCAAGCAATTACCTCCGCAGGTACAGGCTGTATGGCGGCTTTAGATGCCGAACGTTACTTAGACGCACTAAAATCCAACTAAAATCCTCACTTCCTTTCAAGGCGCTATTTCAGTAGCGCCTTTTACCATGTAACATACTAGCTTGGTTGCCAAAGCGTATAACTACTTACCCTTGGCCTTTCTGATACTTTGTATCTCACCTGCAGATTTGAATCTTTTCTTATGGATAAAACTAAACAAAGTGAATTGGTTCGATGGCTGAAACAGCAAAGTGCTCCAGCCCGTCGATGGCTACGGCTATCAATGATCCTAGGTGTTGTAAGCGGTTTATTAATTATTGCACAAGCATGGTTATTAGCCGTTTTACTTCAAGCATTTATCATGGACAGTTTGAGTCGTGATACGCACATACCTACCTTTCTCACCCTTATTGGTATTTTTATCTTACGCGCTGTGGTGATGGCGATACGGGAACGTGTAGGTTATCGCTGTGGTATGGCGGTCAGACAACAAATTCGTAAAATTGTTCTTGATAGACTTGAAGAGCTAGGCCCTGTCTGGGTTAAAGGCAAACCCGCAGGAAGTTGGGCAACAATTATTCTAGAGCAAATAGAAGATATGCAAGATTACTATGCGCGCTATATCCCGCAAATGTATCTTTCTGCTATTGTTCCTCTCCTTATCCTTATCACCATCTTCCCTGTTAACTGGGCTGCTGGCTTGATCCTATTTTTCACCGCCCCACTGATCCCATTATTTATGGCATTAGTTGGATTAGGTGCAGCAGATGCTAATCGTAGAAACTTTCTCGCATTAGGCCGTTTAAGTGGTAATTTTCTCGATAGATTAAGAGGGTTAGATACATTACGATTATTTAACCGTGGTCATGCTGAAGTTAAACAGATTACGGAAGCAACAGAAGATTTCCGCAAACGTACCATGGAAGTGTTAAGAATGGCATTCCTTTCATCAGGCGTATTGGAATTCTTTACTGCTGTTTCTATCGCTGTTGTAGCTGTTTACTTTGGTTTTTCTTACTTAGGTGAACTTAATTTCGGGAGTTATGGTTTAGGAGTGACACTTTTCTCAGGCTTTTTAGCGCTGATCTTAGCCCCTGAATTTTTTCAACCTCTACGTGATTTAGGTACTTACTATCATGCTAAAGCACAAGCCATTGGTGCGGCTGAATCTCTGGTCGAATTTTTAGAAGCCGAAGGTGAAAAACCACAATTCACAGGCAATGAGCGTATCAATACAACAGAGAGTATTAAAATAACCGCTCATGAGCTAGAAATTCTATCGCATCAAGGTGTCAAACTTGCGGGTCCATTAAACTTTACCATTAACCCTAATCAACGAATTGCAATTGTCGGTCTAAGTGGCGCAGGCAAAAGCTCGTTATTAAATGCGTTGCTTGGTTTTTTACCTTATCGAGGTTCATTAAAAGTTAATGATATTGAATTGACGCAACTCTCGCCTGAAGCATGGCGTCAATGCTTAAGTTGGGTTGGTCAGAATCCTAATTTACCCGAACAAAGCTTGCTGGATAATATTCGCTTAAGCCAGCCTAATGCCAGCAATGAACAAATCAACCTAGCCATTGAAAAAGCGTATGTCAGCGATTTTATTAATGAGTTACCTGACGGCTTAAATACGATTATTGGCGATGGTGCTGCACGCCTTTCTGTTGGTCAAGCTCAGCGTATTGCTGTTGCTCGTGCTCTATTGTCTCCTTGTCAATTTTTGTTATTAGATGAGCCTGCTGCAAGCCTTGATTCTCATAGTGAACAACGTGTGATGCATGCACTTAATAACGCCTCATTAAATCAAACGACCTTACTGATTACACATCTACTCGAAGAAACATTCGGTTACGACCAAATTTGGGTGATGGAAAAAGGCCAAATTATTGAAACGGGCACTTATGCATCGTTAAGCCAACAGAACGGCACTTTTGCTCGCCTTCTTGCTCATCGTAAAGAGGAACTTTAATCATGAGGGTATTGCTTCCTTTTCTGGCGCTTTATCGCCGTCACTGGTTTATGTTACTGCTGGGAATTATTCTTGCTATTCTGACGTTACTGGCGAGTATTGGTCTTTTAACACTATCAGGCTGGTTTTTAGCAGGGACATCTCTTGCGGGGTTTGCGGGAATTTATAGTTTTAACTATATGCTACCCGCGGCAGGCGTTCGAGGTGCTGCAATTTTTCGTACCGCAGGTCGTTATTTTGAAAGACTTGTCAGTCATGACGCAACATTTCGCGTATTATCGCACCTACGTGTATTCACCTTTAAAAAGATCCTCCCGCTTTCACCGGGTGGAATAGCGCGTTTTCGTCAAGGTGAGTTACTGAACCGCTTAGTGGCTGATGTTGAAACACTCGATCACCTTTATATTCGCGTTATTTCCCCTATCATTGCCGCTTTTGTTGTCATTATGGCAATTATGTTTGGCCTTGGCTTAATCGATGCTCGTTTAGCCAATACGCTAGGTGGCATTATGCTTACCTTGCTGATTGTTTTGCCTTTCGTATTCTACTACGCAGGAAAGCCTATTGGACGTGATCTCACCGATTTACGAGGTCAATATCGCACAGTACTTACCAGCATGTTGCAAGGACAAGCCGAACTCACTGTTTTTGGTGCATTACCTCGTTTTAGGCAAAATTTAGCGCAACTTGAAGCTAAATGGCTGCGTAGACAAGCTCAACAAGCAAACTTAACCGGTTTATCACAATCATTAATGATCCTCGCATCGGGTCTAACAGCGACATTAATTCTATGGCTGGCGGCGGGAGGTATCGATAATAGCTTTATGCCAGAAGCATTAATTGCCTTATTTACGTTCTGTGCATTGGCAGCATTTGAGTCATTAGCGCCTGTTACTGTCGCTTTCCAGCATCTAGGACAAGTAATGACATCAGCAACGCGTATTTCTCATTTAATTGAACAACAACCTGATGTCACTTTTCCTGAAAAAGGAGGAGAATCCAACAATCACGCCACACTGACAATGCACGATATTTGTTTTACTTATCCAAACCAACCAATGCAAGTCATCAATCATATTGATTTAACGATTGACGCAGGACAACACATTGCCTTATTAGGAAAAACAGGTTGTGGCAAATCGACACTATTACAGTTGATCAATCGCGCTTTTGATCCGACTCACGGCACGATCAGTTTAAATAATGTGCCTATTGCTAATTATGATGAAGCGACATTACGTTCAATGATGTCAGTTGTCCCTCAACGCGTTCATGTCTTTAGCCACACATTAAGAGAAAATCTATTAATGGCAAAAGAACAAGCAACAGATGAAGAGCTTGAACAGGTTCTTCAGCAAGTTGGTCTTGGACAACTACTTGAAAATGATGAAGGCTTAAATGCATGGATGGGTGATGGTGGTAGGCAGCTCTCTGGTGGCGAGCAGCGACGTTTAGGACTTGCAAGAGCCCTACTCCACAATGCACCTCTTGTATTGCTTGACGAGCCAACAGAAGGTCTTGATGCCGATACAGAACAGCAGATCCTTACACTCTTACATCAGCATTGCCAAGGTAAGACGGTATTAATGATCACCCACAGACTTCATGGTTTAGATAAAATGGATAAAATCTGCGTTATGGATGGCGGTAAAATCGTTGAAACAGGCACCCATGCTTCGTTATTACACCAACAGGGGCATTATGCTAAGTTTCACCAAAGACAAGCGCTATTAACACCAACTCACGAGGCATAATATGCCATTGTTTCAATTAGATGATAGTGATTTGGATTTTCCAGAACCTCATTTAGCGTTAAAAGAGCCTAATGGTTTATTAGCAATAGGGGGAGAAATCTCCCTTGCACGATTACGTATTGCCTATCAATCGGGTATTTTTCCTTGGTATTTCCCTAACGAGGAACCGCTATGGTGGTCACCCGACCCAAGAGCGGTTTTATCGGCGGGTGATTTGCATATTGGGCGTAGTTTACGTAAATTTATTCAGCGCCAGAATTATAAAATTACGTTAAATCATGCCTTTGCTTCAGTTATTGAAGCATGTTCTGTACGTGAAGAAGGAACATGGATAGGTCCTGATATAAAAACAGGTTATAACGCGCTTCATCAACAAGGTGAAGCTCACTCTGTTGAGGTTTGGGAAGATGATGAACTCATTGGAGGATTATATGGTGTAAACATCGGCGCCGTTTTTTGTGGCGAATCTATGTTTAGCCGTAGAGATAACGCATCTAAATGTGCCTTTATTGCTTTTTATAACCATTTTCTTCGTTATGGGGGTCAACTATTTGATTGTCAGGTGCTAAACTCTCATACTGCCTCATTAGGCGCCACTGAGATTTCACGTGAACATTATTTAGTTGCGTTAGCTCGTTGGAAAAAAGTGATTATTGATAAAAAGTGTTGGTATCAGCAATCGTTGGAATTATAATCACTGCTTGTTTTTGTAAAGCCCTTCTTAATTTAAGACAGAATCGAGAAGATCATTCTGTTATTTATGCAAAAAGGTTTATACAAAAATTTTATCTTGCACACCCATTATGTGGTTAGGGTGTTGCTATTTTATTGCTACAAATACCACAAAACAAAGAATTACGACTTCTGTTATTACTTTTTATTTCACAAAGTAAAACGCAAGTTGCGGTAAGGATGTTAAGTGCAATAGCAAGGTGAACACCATTGCTTCCCAATAACATTCCTTTACATAGGACAATATTTTCGGCATTATCTTGCCGTTTAAAAAATATGGTTATTAAAACTTAGAGGATTAGATGGCCAAAGAAGACAACATTGAAATGCAAGGCACTGTACTGGATACTCTGCCAAACACGATGTTCCGTGTAGAATTAGAAAACGGACACGTCGTTACCGCTCATATCTCAGGAAAAATGCGTAAAAACTATATTCGTATCCTGACAGGCGACAAGGTTACCGTTGAGCTGACCCCATATGACCTGAGCAAAGGCCGTATCATCTTCCGTAGCCGTTGATCCCAATCTGTTCTCTCCCGCTATTGTCATATAACGGGTGAAAAAAACACCACAGGCAAGGCATTTATCGATGCTCACCTGTGGTGTATGCTTTTATAGCTTAGTCAGATTAACCGCTATCCTTAGATAACGGTGTCTTCATTCTTAGCCAGTTTCTCTTGGCTAATAAACTCATAATTCAATTTATCTGCCAGCTTATCAAGCGTCACAGAAACTGAACCACCATTGACAAGAGAACCAAATAAAATCTCATTAGCTAATGGTTTTTTCAAGTTATCTTGAATAACACGCGCCATTGGTCTTGCACCCATCGCTCTATCATAACCTTTATGACACAACCATTGACGTGCTTCTTGGCTAACTTCTAGCGATACCCCTTTATCATCTAACTGCACTTGTAGTTCAACAATAAATTTATCCACAACCATAGAGATAATTTCTGGTGATAAGGCATTAAACCAAATAATACTATCTAAACGGTTACGAAATTCGGGTGAGAAAGCTTTTTTGATTTCAACCATCGCATCAGTGCTGTTGTCTTGCTCTGTAAACCCAATCGATTTACGTTGCGTTTCACGCACACCGGCATTGGTTGTCATCACTAAAATGACATTACGAAAATCAGCTTTACGACCATTATTATCCGTTAATGTGCCGTTATCCATTACCTGCAACAGAATATTGAATACATCAGGATGTGCTTTCTCGATTTCATCAAGTAACACAACGGAATAGGGATTTTTGATAACAGCGTCTGTTAATAATCCACCTTGGTCAAAACCAACATAACCTGGAGGCGCACCAATTAAACGACTGACCGTATGCCTTTCCATATATTCCGACATATCAAAACGTAGCAATTTAACATTCAACGCTTTTGCTAACTGTACAGTGACTTCCGTTTTACCTACCCCAGTAGGACCTGCAAATAAGAACGAGCCCACGGGTTTATTCTCTTGACTTAATCCTGCACGACTCATCTTAATCGATTCAGATAAAGCATGAATTGCTTGATCCTGACCGAATACCAACATTTTTAATTGGTTATCAAGATTTTTCAGTATTGATTTATCACTGCTAGAAACTGTTTTTTCCGGAATACGTGCAATTTTAGCGACGACCGACTCAATATCTGAGACATTAATCGTTTTTTTACGTTTGCTTGGAGCTATTAAACGTGTTTTTGCACCTGCTTCGTCAATAACATCAATCGCTTTATCAGGTAGATGTCTATCCGTAATGTATTTTACAGATAAGTCCACCGCAGCCTGAATCGCTTTATTGGTATAACGTACATCATGGTGTGCTTCGTATTTCTGGCGCAATCCTTTGATGATCAAAACCGTCTCATCTGGAGAGGGTTCAGTGACATCAATTTTTTGGAAACGACGCGCGAGCGCCCTGTCTTTTTCAAAGATATTGCTAAATTCTTGATAAGTCGTAGAGCCTATAACACGAATTCGACCACCAGATAACAATGGTTTAATTAAGTTTGCGGCATCAACTTGTCCCCCAGATGCTGCTCCAGCACCGATAATGGTGTGGATCTCATCAATAAATAAGATGCTTTTTTCATCTTTTTCAAGGGTTTTCAGTAATGCTTTAAACCGTTTCTCAAAATCGCCACGATATTTTGTTCCCGCTAATAACGAACCAATATCGAGTGAATAAATAGTGTAACCTTTCATCACATCAGGCACATCATCTTGCTCAATACGCCATGCAAGCCCTTCTGCGATAGCTGTTTTACCGACACCTGATTCCCCCACTAATAAGGGGTTATTCTTCCGACGACGGCATAATACTTGGATAGTTCTTTCTAATTCAGCTTGGCGCCCAATTAGGGGATCAATTTTACCTTGGCGAGCTAACTGATTAAGGTTAGTGGTAAAATTATCCATATGATCGTCACCTTGAGGCATCTCTTGCTGAGATTGTGCGTTCATATCATTCATGTCAGAAAGATCTTCGTTTTGTTGATCTTCTTTTGAAATACCATGAGAAATAAAGTTAACGACATCAAGACGACTAACATCGTGTTTACGTAATAAGTAAGCTGCGTGAGATTCTTGTTCACTAAATATAGCCACCAGCACATTAGCACCTGTGACTTCATTTTTACCCGATGATTGAACATGAAAAACAGCGCGCTGTAATACACGCTGAAAACTCAGCGTTGGCTGTGTTTCTCTGTCCACATTTTCAGGTAGAATTGGGGTTGTTTTACGAATAAAGACTTCAAGTTCTTCGCGTAAGACTGCCAGATCGACTTTACAAGCTTCCAATGCTTCGCGTGCCGATTTATTACTTAATAGCGCCAACAACAGGTGCTCTACAGTCATAAATTCGTGTCTGTTATCACGGGCTTTCGCGAATGCAACATTAAGACTCAGCTCTAATTCGTGATTAAGCATAAGCACCTCCTCCTTAAAAGACTAACCGGATCATGCCTGTTCAAGAGTACACAAAAGTGGGTATTCGTTTTCTCTTGCATACAGATTAACTTGAGCCACTTTTGTTTCGGCAATATCCGCACTATAAACCCCACAAACTCCTTTTCCTTTATGATGAACGTCCAACATAATTTGCGTTGCTTTTTCCTCGCTAAGAAAAAAATACATCGTAAGCACTTCTACAACAAAATCCATGGGAGTGTAATCATCATTATTCAAGATCACCTTATACATTGCTGGTGGCTCATTTTTCTGATGAACATCATCCCTTAACGTGGTTTCTGTTAAAAAATCAAACTGACCCATTGTTTTGCATTACTCATAGTTTTGTTAAACATCACTTTCAATTATGACATTTAGTTTACCATCTCACAGGAAAGTCTGCCTATCAACGCTTTTTTATTCCTTCTTTTTACATTCAAAAAATGACAAAGCGTTAGCTACATCAAAATTTCATCTACTCGAAACACTTTCTATCCCCTCCACCTCTTGACGATTGAAACAATAAAATAGAGTATGTTTTATGAACAGCTCAGTAAATATACTGAAAGTGATGTTAAACAAATAAATACAAGTATATGAGAGAAGCTAAGTATGGAGACAGGTACAGTAAAGTGGTTCAATAATGCAAAGGGTTTTGGTTTTATTACCCCAGCAAAAGGTGGCGATGATATTTTTGCCCACTATTCAACAATCAGAATGGAAGGTTACCGCACACTTAAAGCGGGACAGAAAGTTAATTATAGCACGATAAAAGGGCCTAAAGGTGATCATGCTGACCTTATCATTCCTATTATCGAATAAAAGGTAAATACAGCATAGATTAACCCAATAAAAATACCTTTTGCTCACGATAACGTACTCTAGTTAAATAGAATGCCTAACTCATTCAAATAAAAGCCCTTTATAATTTAAGGGCTTTTATCTTATCGTTTGAGTTATTCTCTATTCACGCGCAAGGGCATCTATTGGATTCATTTTTGCTGCATTTCTTGCGGGTAAAAATCCGAAAATAACACCAATGGCCGTCGAGCAAATAAAAGCACTCACTAATGCAATGGGTTGAAATACAAAATGCCAATCAGGCAACATAACACTAGCCACCATCGCAATACCAAATGAAAGGCCTATTCCTAATAATCCACCAACTAAACAAACCAACACAGATTCGATAAGGAATTGTTGCATCACATCACTCGCTCTAGCCCCCACCGCCATTCTAATACCTATTTCTCGCGTTCTTTCCGTTACTGAAACCAGCATAATATTCATTACACCAATCCCACCGACGACTAATGAAATAACGGCCACTAAAGTGAGAAACAGTTGCATTGTTTGTGTTGTGCTTTCAGCGGCCTTAATAAAACTATCAAGGTTATAAGTAAAAATATCTTTTTTACCGTGTCTGATCGTTAATAAACGGATAATTTGTTGCTCCGCAACACTGGCGTCATAACCTTCAGTAGCTCTTACTGTAATACTATCAAGATAACTTCGATTTAAAATACGACTATTTAATGTGCTATAAGGCACCCATACTTTGAGCGATTGACCATTGCCAAAAGCCGATTTCTTTTCAGCAATAACACCAACAATTGTAGAGGGAATATTGCGAATAATAATTTGTTCACCAATAACCTCTTTTTGAGTAGGAAAGAACCGCTGACGGGTATTTTCATCAATAACGACAACTTGAGCTTGCCGCTGGATCATATCAGGTGTAAATGAGCGGCCTTGTGAAAACTTCATCGCATACACAGTAAAATAATCATCACTAACCCCTGTAACAGATGCAGGCGAATCTTGGTTTCCACGGCGTAATCGTGTACTAAATTGTACTTGTGGTGTAACCGCTTGTACGTAAGATTGTTGCTTTAAAGCGAAGACATCTTGCAGTGTTAACGATTGTCTATCTTCTGGTGAATCACTACCAAAGTCTTTCCCTGGATAAATATCAATTGTATTCGAGCCAATCGCCTTTATATCTGCCAATACCATGCTTTTAGCAGCATCCCCAATGACAATAATCGTAACAACAGAGGCTATACCGATAATAATGCCGAGCATCGTTAGCAACGTGCGTATTTTATTCACCACCATTGCGCGCCTAGCCATATCTAATGCTTGTGTAAAACGCCCGAATATTTGCCCTAAATAGGGAGAAGCTAAAGCCGTTGTTGTCTCTTTTTTTTACTTTATTTACCGTTATTTGATGGCAATTATCATTAATAATTTTACCATCTTTTATTTCTATAATTCGCTCTGCCTGTGCTGCAATTAAAGGATCATGAGTAACGATAATAACCGTATGCCCTTGTTCATTTAATTGTTTAAGAATAGACATCACCTCTTTACCAGAATGGCTATCTAATGCCCCTGTGGGTTCATCAGCAAGAATGACTTCACCACCGTTCATTAATGCTCTAGCAATACTTACACGCTGTTGCTGACCGCCAGAGAGTTGATTGGGGCGATAATCAACACGATCGCCTAATCCTAAGCGCGTTAAGAGCTCGCGAGCCCTCTCTTTTCGTTGAGCGGCATTTTTATCTGCATAAATCGCGGGAATTTCGACATTCTGTTCTGCACTTAAATGCGCCATTAAATGGTAGCGCTGGAAGATAAAGCCAAAATGCTCACGGCGTAATGCAGCAAGCTGATCACCTTCCATTTTCGCAACACTTTGCCCTGCCACTTTATATTCACCGCAACTTGGTTTATCTAAGCAGCCTAAAATATTCATTAAAGTCGATTTTCCAGAGCCAGAAGCGCCAATAATCGCCACCATTTCTCCAGCATTAATCGTTAATGAAACTTTATTGAGAACAACCGTTTCTTCTTCACCATTGGTATATAAACGGCTAACCTCATTGAGCTCTAATAATGCAGGCATCATGCATCTCCTGAAGCTTCACCCAGAATAACCTCATCGTTTTCTTTCAATCCGCTGAGAACTTCTGCATAAACATCAGTACGCATACCTATTTTTACTGTACGCTTTTCTGGCTGACCATTAACCAATACATCAACATAATATTCATTAATTCCTGCATCATCACCTAATACAGAAAGTGGAACGAGAAGCACATCTTTCTTATTTTCGATAAGAATTTTAACTTGCGCAGTCATTTGTAAACGTAATAAATGTTGTTCATTAGGTACTTCAAAACGGGCATAGTAAAAAATAGCATCATTAATTTTTTCAGGTGTAGGCAAAATATCTTTCAATTTACCGCTGAAAGCTTTATCTGGTGCACCTAAAACCGTAAAAGAGGCGCTAAGATCCGGCTTTAAATAAATGACATCCGCTTCTGATACTTCTGCCTTTACTAACATGGTGTCTAAATCAGCCAACGTTAAAATAGTCGGTGCTTCTTGTGCTGCAATTACCGTTTGGCCTTCAAGGGTTTTAATAAAGGTCACAACCCCATCCATAGGCGCGGTTATCCGTGTATATTGCAGATTCGTTTTTGCAGTATCTAACGTCGCTTGATTCTTTTTAATTTGTGCTTGATAAGTGATGATGCGTGCTTTTTTTACTTCGACATCGGTTTTAGTGCGATCAAGCTCATCTTGTGCAATAGCATGAGTGCCAATGAGTTTTAATTGACGTTGATAAGTTAATTGCGCTAAACGTAATTCGGCCTGTGCTTGTTGAAGATTAGCTTTAAGCTCATTACTTGTTTCTTGAGATTCAGTGACGTCATTTTGCGCTTTTTTAGGATCTATAATGGCGAGTAAGTCCCCTTTTTTAACCACATCCCCTTCTTTTACAAAGAGCGATTGTAATTGACCACTGACTTGTGCCCCCACATCAACTTTACGCACAGCATCTAGTTTACCTGTTGCGGTGACTTCTTTTGACAGATCACCTCGCGTGATCTGCTGTGTTTGATATATCGGTGCCTTCTCTTTTGGCAAAAAAAAGTACGTGCCAATAGCGGCAACAATTAAAATAAGGGTGAGCACTCTCCCTCGCTTTTTTAAAGATAAAAAAGCCATACGTTTTCCTTTTCAAACATAGAGATATAATAAATCATACAAAGCGTTAGCTATGAGGTTTTATTCTCATAGCTAAATAAAATAAGTGTAGATCTCGCGAAATTATCTTACTGGCACAAGTGTAGTGAATTCGAATTAATTCGCCTTACCTCTTGCAAGCCATGCAACACGAGAGAACATACTTTTTAGTATGGAAGGGATGGAGTCTACTCCACGTTTAGCCGCATTATTCGCCACCATTAGTGCGAGATCAGGCTTCGATGAACGTTGAATAGCTTTAATGATCACGCGTCGAGTTGGCCATTTTTCATTATCGGGTACACCAGCAACATCATGATATACATTACGAAAACCTTCTTTGTATAAAAAGTGTTCCATATCTAACGCTGGCAATTTCGTTAATCTATCCCGCTCTGCATCATTACTTTTTAATGCAAAATCCTTAACAGTAGCGGCATATTTCTTACCCGCTTCATCACCATCCACCAAAGTATGCCATTCTATACCCATATAAGTTGCATACTTTAATAATGGCTTAAGCCCACACTGAGCAAACTCAATAACTTTTATTCCTTCGGCTTCAAAAAAATAATTACATTGCCTTGCCAGTTCATTCATTAACCAAATCTCTGTTTCACCTTCCACCAATAACCAACAACGCGCAAATAACGCAGAGGGGCGATTATAACGAATATGAAAAGAGATACGTCGCTCTTCATCAGAATGCAGTTGCTGCCCTCCAACACGATAAGCAGCAACTTTATCGGTATCACGCACTAAACGGCAAACGCTCTCTAAGGGTGCAAGTGACAGTAACTCACCTGAATTTGTGGTTGTGAGTCGTTGCAATGAAAAAAGATTGAGTAATCCCCAAGCCACCGAGAGCATAATAGGATGTAAACGCGTTTCTGGATTTTCAACAATCACGATAGGTCTCGCATAAGGATCAAGCGCAACACTACCACGAGACTGTAAGATAGAAGAAAACATCCCCAAGATAATTAATCGAATACTTCTCTGATTGGGTTTTGCCAACACTTTATTAATATTTTCTAAGGCATGCCACCCACGTACATGAGGCTCGTTAACTTTGCAATGACGAGGGCGAGATTTAAACAGCAATGAACCATGATCTGCAAAATAGTGCCCTAACAGTTGTTGCATTGCATCAAGACCTTCACGTAAATCTTCATCTGACAATTCGTCAGGATTTTTGACTAACGCTTTGGTTAACTCACTCATTTTATTATTAAACGCTTCTCGGTGAGGATTATTATGAGAATCGATAACATCAGAGGCTAAATCACGAACAAAACGTGCATCTTGTAAGCGAAGTACAGGATAAAGCCTAACAATCTCTGCAATGATTTCTTGCGTTTGCCCATTAGGTAAGCGAATTTGCTTCCCTTCTTTATCGAGAAAATAGCGAAATGTTTTTACATTCTTTTGTTCATCTAATTCAGCACTGATACGGTAATAGATATGTTTAAGATCATCACCATTTTCAACCCATACAGGTGCTATTTTATGGAAACGATAAGAGCGGTGACGTCCAGGGCGAGATTCTGTAAACGTTAGAATAATTTGTAGGCTTTTTTTGCTATTTTCTTCAGGCTCATTCGGCAAACGATGGAAATCATCGGGTGTAAATGCATATTGATAGGTTTCAATACCCAAACTGAGTGTTAACGCATCAAGTAATGAGCTTTTACCCCACGCATTTTCACCCACTAAGACTGTATTCATATCAAGAGGTAATGAAAGACGATTAAGTCCACGGAATCCAACGATTTCCACTCTTTCTAAATACATAAAATTCCTCGTTAGTTACGACTAAGCTATGATTTTATTTTATTCTTAATCAGCTAATAATTTCACTTAATGAATAATTTTCATTAAATCATATGTTCAAGATAG